>NZ_CBDDFJ010000044.1:0-30079 GCF_965227005.1 Roseococcus sp. | reverse complement strand
ACCAGCTTCTCCGGCGCCTCCAGGACCATCTCGGGGTCCAGCGGCTTGCGGGTCGTGTTGTGCAGTTCCACGAGCACGGCGAGGATCGGGCCGATATCCACCGGCTCGGCGATGTTGCGCGAGAGCTCGGCATCCACGCGCGAGCTGTCGGAGATGTCGCCGATCAGCCGGTCCATCCGCACCGCGTCATTGGCGATGATGGAGAGCAGGCGGTGCTGCTGCGCCTTGTCCTCGACGCGGCGCAGCGTCTCGATGGCGCTGCGCACGCTGGTGAGCGGGTTCTTCAGCTCATGCGCCACATCGGCGGCGAAGCGCTCATTGGCGTCGATGCGCGCCCAGAGCGCGCGGGCGGCGGCCTGCAGGTCGCGCGCCAGCACGCCGATCTCGTCGCTGCGCTCCAGCAGGGCGCTCGGCACGCTGCCGGTGCGCCCCCTGCCCTGCCGCATCTCGGCCGCCGCGCCGGCCAGCTGCAGGATCGGCGTGGCGATGGTGCGGGCGAGATAGAGCGAGACGGCGACGGTCAGGATCAGCGCCAGCACGAAGAGGCCGAGCACGCTGGCGCGGATCTCGAAGAGGCGCTCATCCACCTCGCGCGCCTCGCGCGTCAGCAGCACGATGCCCACGGCCTGGGCGCCGCGCCGCGCGGGCTCGGCGACGGAGACGAGCAGGCGGCCATCGGGCGTGCGGCGGATATAGGGGGTGACGCCGCCTTCGAGGGCGAGGCGCAGTTCCGCCTGGCGCTCGGGGCCGAGATCGGGCTGCCAGTCGAAGCTCTGCGCATCGGGGGTGGTGTCGAGCACGACCGGGTTCTGCGACTGCGTCGGCAGCAGGCTCAGCACGCGCTCATAGAGGCCCGACACGCCGTCGGAGAGCGCGCCGCGCGAGATGGGCGCGGGCAGCGGCTCGGTGACCACGGCACCGCCCACCGCCTCGCGCACGCGGCTGTCGGCGACGACCAGGCCGGCCGTGTCGAACAGCTTGGCCTGGGTATTGGGCGAGGGCTCGACCAGGCGGCGCAGCAGCGGGCGCACCTGCTCGGGCACCAGCACGGCGCGGTCGTCCTGGATACGCACGGCGGCCTCGGCGATGGCGCCGGCATAGATGCGCGCCTGGTTGCGCATGGCCTCGACCTCGGCGGCGAGCAGGCCGTTCTGGTACTGGTCGAGATAGAGCAGCGCCGCGGCCAGCAGCGCCGGCGGCAGCGCATTCACCAGCAGGATGCGCCGCAGCAGCGGCGAGACCCATCGCCGGCGCTTGCGCTCGGGAACCGCGCCGGCCTCGTTGGGCTTGAGCAAAGGCGCTTCGGGCATGATCAGAAGCCAGTCATCAAAGTGTCGAGGGCGCGGGTGATGTCGTCGCGATGCTCGGCGAGGGAGCCGATGGCGTGGCCAAGCTCGCGCCTGGGCACGGCCGTCAGGTAATGCGTCATCATCGCGACCTCCTCCCCTGCCACCTGGAACAGCGGCGTGAGGTCCCGGATGACGGGCAAAGCGGAGGTTGGCGGAAGCAGGGGCACGACGATCCTCGAGGGCAATGCTTCAAGCCAGTCGGACTGGACGTCGAGCAGATACCCTGTGCCGCGCTTCGGCCGATAGAGGTCGAAGCGCGCCATCGTCAGAACATGCGGTATTCGGCAAGGGGAAGGCCGTTTTCCTCGACCCATTTGCCATGTGCCGCGATCGCCTCGCGATTTTCTTCCAGCCAACGGCGGGCCTTTTCGGCGCGGACCGCTTCGCTCACGGCCTTGGCCGCGATCGCTGCAGCATCGAGGCCGAGGGCTTCCGCTTCCGCGAAGGGAGCCTGAGTTTCGGCGAAGCCCGCATGGAGGTCGGGCCGGAGCTCGACGGGCGAGACCCCGGTCACCCGCGCCACCTCGCCCACGCGCGCTGGCGGCACGCTGCGCCACTGCGCCACGGAAGCGCTGGCGATGCCCAGCGCGCGGGCCAGGGCATTGACGCCCCCTGCCCGTTCGATCGCCCTGGTAAGGCCGGAATCCCGCATGCCTTGAAGGCTAGCGAGGCTCTGCAGGCACCGCAAGGTTTAAGCTGACAGCCTCTTCCTAGCGATCATCCCGTAAATCCGAGGTCCGAACAGCGCCAGCGCCGCCAGGATCAGCAAGGTCAGGCTGCCCGGGCGGGTCAGGAAGGTGGTCCAGTCGCCCTCGCTGATGGTCATGGCCTGGCGCAGGTTCTGCTCGGCCATCGGCCCCAGGATCATCCCGATCATCACCGGCGCGACGGGGAAGTCGAAGCGGCGCATGAACATGCCGATGATGCCGATGCCATAGAGCAGCAGCAGGTCGACGATGGAGTTCGAGATGCCGTAGGTGCCGATCGTCGCGAAGACCAGGATGCCGGCATAGAGCTGCGGCGTGGGGATCTTCAGGATCTTCACCCACAGCCCCACCAGCGGCAGGTTCAGCACCACCAGCATGACATTGGCGATGAAGAGGCTCGCAATCAGCGTCCAGACCAGATCGGCCTGGGTCTGGAACAGCAGCGGCCCCGGCTGGATGCCGTAGCTCTGGAAGGCGGAGAGCATGATCGCCGCCGTGGCGCTGGTGGGCAGGCCCAGCGTCAGCATGGGCACCAGAACGCCCGCCGCCGCCGCGTTGTTCGCGGCTTCCGGGCCGGCCACGCCCTCGATGGCGCCCGTCGTGCCGAATTCATGCGCATGCTCGGGCGCGACCAGCCTCCGCTCGGCGTAATAGCTGAGGATGGTCGGCATCTCGGTGCCGCCGGCCGGCATCACGCCGAAAGGGAAGCCCAGCCCGGCGCCGCGAATCCAGGGCCAGAAGCTGCGCTTGAGGTCGGATTTCGAAAGCCACAGGCTGCCCACCGGCATCACCTGGATCTTCCCCTCCACATGGTGCCAGGCCATGTAGAGCGCCTCGGCGACGGCGAAGAGCGCGACCGCCACCAGCACCACGTTCACCCCGTCGAAGAGCTCCGGCACGCCGAAGGTCATGCGCGGCTGGCCGGTCTGCAGGTCGATGCCGACGAGGCCCAGCGAGAGGCCGAAGAACAGGCTGGTCAGCCCGCGCACGGGCGAGCCGCCGAGCACCGCCGAAACGGTGACGAAGCACAGCAGCATGAGCGAGAAATACTCGGCCGGTCCCAGCAGCAGCGCATAGTCCACGATGAGCGGGCCGAGGAAGGCGATGCCCAGCGTGCCCACCACGCCGGCCACGAAGCTGCCGATGGCCGCGGTCGCCAAGGCGGGGCCCGCGCGTCCGCTGCGGGCCATCTTCGCCCCCTCGAGCGCGGTGATGATCGAGCCCGATTCACCCGGCGTGTTCAGCAGGATCGAGGTCGTGCTGCCGCCATACATAGCGCCGTAGAAGACGCCGCAGAAGAGGATGAAGGCCCCCGTCGCGCTCACCTGGTAGGTGATGGGCAGCAGCAGCGCGATGGTCAGCGCCGGCCCGATGCCCGGCAGCACGCCCACCGCCGTGCCGAGGAAGCAGCCCAGCAGCGCGAAGCCGAGATTGCTGAGGCTGAGCGCATGCGAGAAGCCCAGCTGAAGCCCGTTGATCGCGTCCATCAGACCGGCTCCTGACCGAGCATGCGCAGGATGATGCCTTCCAGCAGCCCCGCGCCGATATTCACGCCCAGGCCCTGGACGAAGAGGAACCACACCAGCAGCGTCAGCGGCAGGGCGATCAGCAGGTCGCGCGCCATGGAGGGGCTGCCGAAGGCCGCGGCCACCAGCACGAACTGCACCGAGGCCGCGATGGAGAAGCCCGCCGGCCCGATCAGGATCAGATTGGCGACCAGCCCGGCGAAGAGAAAGCCCAGCGCCCGCCAGTTGGGCGGCGCGGTGCCGGCCAGCTCCTCGATCCGGTGCGACCAGCCGCCGCGCAGCGCCGTGCCCACGAGGCTCGCGCCGAGCGCCGTCAGCCCGGCCGCGACCACATAGGGAATGACGGTGGGGCCCACCTGGGCATAGAGCGGCGAGACCGGAATGGCCCAGGCCTGCCAGAAGCCGATCAGGCCAAAGCCCAGCACGGCCAGGCCAGCCAGGAGGTCGGGCAACGGAATACGGGATGTCATGGAGCCTCGCGTTTCCTCAGTTTCCGTTTCTTGGCAGCTTGGCGGTCAGAGTCACCTGTCCGGCGCATGGCATTGCTGTCATGCGGTGACAGGCGGCGCCGATCGATGCAGGTTGCCGGCATGGATCCGCGCGCCGCAAGCATCATTGGCATTTACGAGCGCCATGCCGGCGCCTTCGACCGGCAGCGCGCCAGGACCCTTTTCGAGCGGGGCTGGCTGGACCGTTTCACCGCCCTGATGCCGCCGGGCGGGACGGTCCTCGATCTGGGCTGCGGCATGGGCGATCCCATCGCGCGGCACCTGGCGCAGGCCGGCTTTCGCGTCACGGGCGTGGATTCCTCGTCCCCGATGATCGAACTCTGCCGGGCACGCCTGCCGGAGCAGGAATGGCGGGTCGCGGATATGCGCGCCCTCACCCTCGGCCGGCGCTTCGACGGCATCCTGGCCTGGGACAGCTTCTTCCACCTCGACCCTGCGGATCAGCGCCGCATGTTCCCCGTCTTTCGCGACCATGCGGCGCCGGGCGCGGCCCTGCTCTTCACCAGCGGCCCCGCTCACGGCGTGGCGATGGGGGAGTTCGAGGGCGAGCCGCTCTTCCACGCCAGCCTGGACCCCGCCGAATATCGCGAGCTCCTGAGCGCGAACGGCTTCGCCGAGCGCGCCCACCGCGCCGAGGACGCGGATTGCGGCGGGCGCACCGTCTGGCTCGCCCAGGCTTAGGGGTCAGGCGGCGAGGCCGAGCTCCTTCAGCACCGTCTCGGTGGAGGTGATGTCGGCGGCCAGGAAGCGCTCGAACTCGGCGCCCGCGAGGAAGGCATTGTCCCAGCCGCGCGTCTCCATCAGCTCCTTCCAGGCCGGCACTTCCACCAGCGCGGTGATGAAGCCCGTCAGCGCCGCCTTCTGGCTCGCATTGATGCCGGGCGCACCGAAAACGCCACGCCAATTGGCGGTGACGACGTCGATGCCCGATTCCTTGAGCGTGGGGATGGCCGGATCGCTGCGCGTCTCGCCCGTGGTGGCCAGGGCCCGCATCCGCCCGGCCCGGATCTGCTCGGCGAATTCCGAGTAGCCGGAGATGCCCGCCTTCACCTGCGCGCCGAGGATCGCCGCCTGGGCCGGCCCGCCGCCGGCGAAGGCCACATAGCTCGCCTCGCGCGCATTGCGCCCCAGGGCGCGCAGGATCAGCCCCAGGGTGATGTGGTCCGTGCCTCCCGCGCTGCCGCCGGCCACCGAGGTGCCGCCGGGATTGCTGCGGAAGGCGGCCAGCAGCCCCGCGATGTCGCGGATGTCGGACTGCGCCGGCACAACCACCACGCCGACCTCCTGCGTCATCCGCGCGATGGGCGTGACGCTGGAGAGACCGACCGGCGAACGGTTGGTCAGCACCGCGCCGACCATGATGGAGCCCGAGACCATCAGCGCGTCGCCGCGCCCGCGCCGCTGCGCCACGAAGCGCGGCAGGCCCACGATCCCGCCCGCGCCGCCGACATTCTCGAACTGGAAATTGCCGATGAGGCCCGCCTGGCGCGACACCTGCTCGATCGCGCGGCCGAGGCCGTCCCAGCCGCCGCCGGGACCGGCGGGGATGAACATGTTCAGATTGGCGAAGCGCGCCTGGGCGGCGGCCTCGCGAACGGCCAGCGGCGCGAGGGCCGCGGCGGCCAGGATGGATCGGCGATTCACGGTGTTCATGCGGGCTCGGCCCTCTCCTGGTGTCCCTGGTCTTCCCGCCGGGGTCGGGGTGAGCCGCAGGATTGGTCCGGGAGAGGGTTCCGCGCAACGGGGGATGCAGCGGCATCCGGACCACCCCCTTCGCCGAAACCGCCGCACGACCGGAGATTTCAGCATCTTTCCGCCACGAGAACGGAAATCCTGAAGGGCCAAAGTATTGATTACAATTGCGATAGCTCACTAAATTGCATGGTGGAAAGACCTTGCGAGACGGCAATGTCTCGGACCAATCTTCACCTTCGAGGGAAGGCAGGGCGCAAGAGATGTCCGACGGTGAAAAGAAGGATCCGCGGCTCACACGCCGTCTCCTGGTGGCCCGTATCATGGGCGGCGCCGGTCTTGTCGCCGCCGCGACGGCTTCGGCCCCGGCGGAGGCCCAACCCCGCACCGGCATCACCGACAATGATCCCAATGACGGCGCGGGCCGCGGGCGCGGCGGCGGCTATCGCGGCCGGACCGGCCTCACCGACAACGACCCCAATGACGGCGCGGGCAACGGGCGCGGCGGCGGCTATCGCGGCCGGACCGGCCTCACCGACAACGACCCCAATGACGGCGCGGGCAATGGGCGCGGCGGCTATCGCGCGCCTCCCCCTCGGCGCGGCACCGGGATCACCGACAACGACCCCAATGACGGGGCCGGCAACGGGCGCGGCGGCTATCGCGGCGGCGGCTACACCGGCCGCACGGACCGCGATCCCTATGACGGACCCGGGCGGGGCCGCTACTGACCTCCGCTTTCTCGACCTCCCCGACACGAGTTGTATCCGCGCCGCCGATTTGCCACGATCGGACGCCTGGATGGCGCACACCAACTAAGGAAGAAATTTATGGGAGACCGCCTTTCCCGCCGCCTGCTGGTCCTTCGCACTGTCGCGCTGAGCGGGACGGGAGTGGCGGTCACGGCCTGCGTGCCACCGCCGATGTACGCGCCGCAGCCCGTCTATGCGCCGCGCGGCACCGGCATCACTGACGCGGATCCCAATGACGGCGCGGGCAATGGACGCGGCGGTGGCTATCGTCGCGGCACCGGCCTCACCGATTCGGATCCCAATGACGGGGCCGGCAACGGCCGTGGCGGCGGCTATCGTCGTGGCACCGGCCTCACCGATTCGGATCCCAATGACGGGGCGGGCAATGGGCGTGGCGGCGGCTATCGTCGTGGCACCGGCATCACCGACGCCGATCCCAATGACGGGGCCGGCAATGGACGCGGCGGCAGTCGTGGCTACCGCACCGGTCGCTCGGATGCGGATCCCTATGACGCGGCCGGGCGCGGGCGTTACTAGCCCTCCTCCCGCGCCCCCCCGACCCAGATCCACTTCCGGCGGGCGTCGCCCATCGGGTGGGGGCGACACTTGCGCTAAGCTGACCGCGAACAACTCGCCGGAACCGCCTGATGGACCAGGGCCACATGGATCAAGGACTCACCGAAGCCGCCTTCGCCCTGGTTTTTCCAGGCATGTCGGTGGATGACCTGCTCGCGCTGCGCGAGGCGCGCGACTGGCGCTTCTTCCCCGCCCCCGACGCGACGCGCTTCGACCATCTCCTCAGCGTGGCGGTCCTCGACGCGCATCTTCGCACCGACGGCGCGCGCAGCCCGCGCATCGCGATGGCCGATGACTCGCGCGAGGGCAGCGCCGGCGTCCCCGAGCACGAATTCACCTTGCCGGACGGGCGCGTGGACCTGCTCAACCTGCTCGCGCGCTTCGATGCCGGCGCCTCGCTCGTCGTCTCGCAATTCCACGAGACCCATCCGCCGCTCGCCGATTTCTGCCGTGGGCTGGAGCGCCTCTTCCTGCATGGCGTGCAGGCCAATATCTACCTCACGCCCCCCGGCGCGCAGGGCTTCCGCACGCATTTCGACACGCATGACGTCTTCGTGCTGCAGATCGAGGGCCGCAAGCGCTGGCGCGTCTGGGACGGCGAGCCCCTGGAGCGCCCGACCCGGCGCACGCCCTGGCCCGGCAATATGCCGCCCGTCGGCGAGCCGCATGAGATGATCCTCGCGCCCGGCGACCTGCTCTATATCCCGCGCGGCGTGATGCACGACGCGGCCACCTTGCCCGGCGAGCGCTCGCTCCACGTCACGCTCGGCCTGCTCGATCCGAGCTGGGCCCAGGCCATCCGCAGCCTCGTCGACGAGCTCGAGCTGAGCGACTCCACGCTGCGCGAGAGCGTGCCCACCTGGCGCATCGGCGAGGCCGATCTCTTCGAGGCCCTCGCCCAGCGCCTCGGCGCCATGGCGAAGCCCGAGCACGCCGGCCGCCTCACCAACCTGCTGCTGGAGCAGCTCTCGCGCGACCGCCAGCCGCTTCCCGCGCGCGGGCTCTTCGCCCCCCTGCCGGAGGGCGCGCTGCGCCTGGCCGACGGCATGCACACCCATCTCGCCCAGACCGACGACGGCGCGGCGACGCTGTTCTGGACCGGCGGGACGATCGAGCTCACGCCCGATCAGGCCGGCACCCTCACCGCGCTCAGCGCGGGCGCCGAGCCCGAGGATCGCGACTTCGTGCGCAAGCTCTGGCGACTGGGCCTGCTGGAGCCCGTCTGAGCCTCATTCCAGCCGGATGTTGCGCCGGCGGATGAGCTCCGCCCATTTCCGGCTCTCCCCGGCCTGATAGGCGGCGAATTCGGCGGGGCGCCCGCCGATGGCGTCCATGGCGAGGCTATCGAGACGCGACTTCATCTCATCCGAGAGCATGGCCCTGCGCGCTTCGTCGGCCAGCCGGTCCAGGATGGGCTGCGGCGTGCCAGCGGGCGCGAAGAGGCCGAGATCGACGGTGGCGCGATAGCCGGCCAGCCCGCCCTCGGCGACGGTCGGCACATCCGGCATCTTCGAACTCCGCTCAACGCTGGTAACGGCCAGAGCGCGCAGTTCGCCCGAGCGCAGATAGGGCAGCGCCACCGCGGCATCCGCCAACGAGATCGCGGCTTCGCGCGTCATCACCGCCTGCGCGGCCTGGGCCGCGGACCGATAGGACACATGGGTCATCTGGGTGCCGGACATGTCCAGCATCAGCTCGACGCCCAGGTGGTTCGTGGCCCCCGCGCCGGAGGAGGCATAGGTGAGCTGTCCAGGCTGCGCCCTCGCCGCATCGAGGAGCTCGGCGAGGCTGCGCCAGGGCGCCTGCGGGTGGACGCAGACGAACATGGCATTGGTCGCGAGCAGGCCGATCGGCGCGAAGGCGCGGTCGTTGTCGTAGGGCAGGCTGAGCAGCGGCGGCGCCATGGCGAAGGTGCCGTTGGGCGCGACGGCGAGGGTATAGCCATCCGGCCGCGACCGGGCGAGCGCGGCCATGCCGACGGTGCCCGTCGCGCCCGCGCGGTTGTCCACCACGACCGACTGGCCCAGCGCCGGCGCGAGGTGCTGAGCCAGCAGCCGGGCCAGGATATCGGTCCCGCCGCCCGGCCCGAAGGGCACGATGATGTTGATGGCGCGACTGGGCCAGGCGGATTGCGCGAGGGCCGCGCGGGAGAGGAGGCTGGCCGGCAGGGCGGCCAAAGCCGATCGGCGTGAAAGCATGGAGGTTTTCCCGGTTCTTATGCGTGTTGGGCTGCGGAAGGACGAGGCCCGCGCCGATCGGCGCGAATGTTAGTATAATGACTGACGATCGCGAAGCACGCTCTTGTTCCGTGGGCGGGCGGCATGGGATGCTGGCGCGCATGACCGATCGCCTCGACGCCGCCCTGCTCCATCTTCCCCGCGCCTATCCCGGCCCCGGCGGCGCCGTCGCCGTGCTGCGGGACGGCGAGGTCCTCGCCCGCCACAGCTGGGGCTGGGCCAATGCCGAGCGGCGGATCCCCTTCACGCCGCGCACGCTGTTCCGCATGTGCTCCATCACCAAGCAGTTCACCTGCGCGGCGCTGCTGGACCTCTTCCCCGATCCGACCGTGCTCGACGCGGAGCTGCGCGCGAAGCTTCCGCTGCTGGCGCAGGCCGCGCCTTCCATCCCGCATCTCGCGCACAACCAGTCCGGCCTGCGCGACTACTGGGCGGCCGCGATGCTGCACGGCTCGCCCGTCGAGGCGCCCTTCGGCGATGCGGAGGCCGACCGCATCATCCGCGGCACGCGCTCGCTGCATTTCGCGCCGGGCACGCGCTACTCCTATGTGAACCAGAACTTTCGCCTGCTGTCCGACCTGCTGCAGGAGCGGACCGGCCGGAGCTTCGCCGACCTTCTGCGCGAGCGCGTCTTCTCCCGCGCGGGCATGGAGACCGCCCTTCTCGCCGCCGACACCCGCGCCATGCCCGACGGCACCGAGGGCTATGAGGGCAACCAGGCCAGCGGATTCCGCGCGGCGGAGAACCGCATCCTCTGGACGGGCGATGCGGGGCTCGGCGCCTCGCTGGACGACATGATCGCCTGGGAACGGCACATCGACGCGACGCGCGACGATGCCGCCTCGCTTTATGGCCGCATCGCCGCGCCGGTGCATTTCACCAACGGCGCGGAGGCGCCCTATGGCTTCGGCCTGGCGCGCGGCCGCGATTTCGGCCGCGCCCATACGGGCCATGGCGGCGCGCTGCGCGGCTGGCGCTCGCACCGTATGTATCTCCCCGCCGAGCGCGTCTCGGTCGTGGTGATGTTCAACCATTTCGGCGACGCCCATGGCGCGGCGCTGGACCTGCTCGCGGCCGCGCTGGGCGAGGCGCGCCCCATTGCCGACACGACCTTGCCGCCGCCCTCATGGCTCGGCGCCTATGCCGAGGCGGAAACCGGGCTTTCCGCGCGCATCGAGCATGCCGCACCGGGGCAGATCCTGCTGCGCTTCGGCCATTCCCCCGAACGGCTGGACCTGTGCGCCGACGGCACGGCGGGCGGGGACCGCACGAAGCTACGCATGGCGAGCGACGGGCTCTGGATGGACCGCCCGCAGGAGAATTTTTCCACGCGGCTGCTACCGGCCGCCGGCGAGGCCCGCGCGGATGTCGGCGGGCGCTACCGCTGCGCGGAGCTGGAGGCCGAGCTCACCGTCGTCGAAAGCGGCGGCACGCTTTATGGCGGCTTCTCGGGCTTCCTCGGCCAGGGGCGGATGGAGCTGCTGAACCCGATCGCGGCGGATCTTTGGGCCCTGCCCTGCCCCCGCGCGCTGGACCACACGCCGCCCGGCGACTGGACCCTGGCCTTCCGGCGCGACGCCTCGGGCCGTGCGACCGGCGTCGAGCTCGGCTGCTGGCTCGCGCGCGGGCTGAATTACGAACAGATCTGAGACCGGAGCGCCTCCAGGACGTCGAGAAGGCTGGGGAGGACGCCGGCGCAGAGCGCGGCGATCTCCTCCGTCGCGGGCAGCAGGTCGGGGATCATAATCGTCGCCATGCCGGCCGCGGCGGCGGAGCGGACGCCGTTGTGCGAGTCCTCCAGCGCCAGGCAGTGGGAGGGGCGCGCGCCCAGCGCCGCGGCGGCTTTCAGGTAGCTCTCGGGATGGGGCTTTCCCTGAGTGACGTCGCTGCGGGTCACCAGCACGTCCAGCGCTTCCAGGAGCCCGGCCTTGGCAAGTCGCGCCTCGGCCCTGCCCCGCGCCGTCGAGGTGGCGACGCCAAGGGGCACGCCCTGGCTCTTCAGAAAGGCGACGATCTCCCTCGCGCCCGGGCGCAGCGGAGCACCCAGGCCGCAAAGCGCGTCGAAATGCGCAGCGCTGGTCGCGTGATAGAGACCGAGGTCGAAGCCCGCGCCGAAATGGCCCATCAGCTTCGCATCCCCGACCTCCTCCGGCGCGCCAATGAGGCTGAGATGGACGTGATCCACCATCGCATGCCCCTGGCTCGCGCAGGCCGCGAAGATGGCGGTGCGGTACAGCGCCTCGGTGTCGAGCAGCAGCCCATCCATATCGAAGACGACGGCATCGAGCGGCGTGGGGATCATGGCTCGCGCGCCTCGCCGGGCGTGATGCCGAAGGCCGCCCGGAAGGCCGCGCCGAAGGCCGGCGCGCTGGCATAGCCGACGCTGGCCGCGGCCCGCGCCGGCGTCGCGCCTTGGGCCAGCAGCGCCGAAGCCTCGGCGAGACGCAGCGTCTGCCGCCAGCGCGCGAAGCCCATTCCCGTCTCGGCGTGGAAGAGCCGCGCCAGAGTGCGGGTGCTGGCGCCGCAGCGCGCGGCCCATTCGTCCAGGGTAAGGTCGCTGGCGGGCTGGCTCGCCAGGGCTTCGGCGAGGCGCTTCAGCCGCGCGTCGCGCAGCGCCGGCACGCCGAAGGGAAGGCGCCGCGCCCGCGCCACCTCCTCGGCGATGAGCGCCGCGAGATGCCCCCCGCGCCCGGCCTCGTCCCATTCCAGCGGTTCGGCGCAGGCGGCGAGGATCAGTTCGCGCAGCAGCGGGGAGACGGAGAGCACGGCCGGAATCAGCTCGCCCACCTGCGCCGCATCCGCGCGGAAGAACAGGGCCCGCATGGCCACGCGGCCCTGCGTGCGGACGACATGCGACATCTCCGCGGGCACCCAGAGCGCGCGGCCGGGCGGCACCACGAAATGCGCGCCCTGCGTGTCCACGCGCATCACGCCCTCGATCGCGTAGAGGAGTTGCGCGCGGCCATGGTCGTGCCAGCCGGTGTTCTCGCCCTCGTCATAGTCGCGCGCGAAGGCGGCGAGCGGACGGTCCACCTTCTCCTGGGCGATGGTACGGGGGTTGTGGCCGATGCGCGACATAACTCGTCCGGACGTTGATCGATGGACAGGCTATTCTTTCGGGCAACGAAAGGAAATCGTTTCATGTCACCCGCCACGCGGCAAATCTGCCTCATCAACGCAGCGCATCTCTTCACCCATTACGGGCTGCTGATCCTCGCCACCGCCGTCCTCGCCATCGTCCAGCAGGACGCCGAGGTCTTCGGCACGGCCTATGGTCCCGTCCTCGCTTTGGGGACGGCCATGTTCGTCGTCTATGGCCTGGGCGCGCTGCCCATGGGCTGGATCGCCTCCAAGATCGGCCGCAAGGCGATGATCGCGGCCTTCTTCTTCGGCACGGGCGCGGGCATGGCGCTGGCGGGCTTCACCTCCAGCCCCTTCGGCCTCGCGATGGCGATGGTCGTGATGGGCGCCTTCATGGCGATCTATCATCCGATCGGCACGGCGATCATCGCCGAGGCGGGCGGCGACCGCGTGGGCCGCGCGATGGGCATCAACGGCGTCTTCGGCAATCTGGGCGTGGCGCTCGCGCCCGTGATGACCGCCTTCATCGCCGCGCAGTTCGGCTGGCGCTACGCCTTCCTGCTGCCCGGCCTCGCCTGCATCGCGGTGGGCTTCGTCTATCTGCGCGAGCCCGCCTTCGACGCGAAGAAGGCCGGCGTGCAGACGCGCCCCTTCCCCGCCATTCCGAAGCAGGTGGTGCGTCACGCGATCACCTCGCTGCTGACCATCGGCGCGGTCTCGGGCCTGGTCTTCAACGCCTTCACCCTGCTGCTGCCCAAGCTCATGCAGGAGCGCCTGGCTGGCAGCCCGGACCTGCTGCCGATCGTGGGCCTGCTCGCCTTCCTGGCGACGATCTGCGGCGGCGTGACGCAATACACCGTGGGCCGGATGATCGACCGCAAGACACTGAAATCCGTCTTCATGCCGCTCTCCATCGTGCTGGTGCCGGGGCTGCTGGCGCTGTCCTTCCTGGACGGCTGGGTGGTGCTGCCGGTCGCCGCGCTCGTGGCCTCGGCGATCTTCGGCCAGGTGACGGTGAACGAGACCATGACGGCGCGCTACATCGCGCCCGAGATGCGGGCGAAGATCTACTCGATCCGCTTCACGGTGGGCTTCATGGGGGCCGCGCTCGCCTCGCCCATCGTGGGTTTCCTCCACGAGGCGACGGGCAATCTGGCGCTGGCGATGGTGGTGCTGTCGGGCTTCGGGATGGTGACGCTGGTCTGCGCCTTCTGGTTCCCGAACCGGCCGGAAGAGCTGAAGCCGGAACTGTGGAACGCCTCCGCGGTCCCGGCCCCGGCCGAGTAGCAAGTCTCCCGCGCCCCTCGACGAGGGGCGCGGGCCTTCGTCCTTACGCCAGGTCGAAGCGGTCGGCGTTCATGACCTTGGTCCAGGCCGCCACGAAGTCCTTCACGAACTTCTCCTTCGCATCGGCCGCGGCATAGACCTCGGCCAGGGCGCGCAGCTCGGAATTCGAGCCGAAGACCAGGTCGACGCGCGTCGCCGTCCAGCGGAGCGCGCCCGTCTTGCGGTCGTGCCCCTCATAGACGTCCTTGGCTTCCGAGGCCGCTTTCCACTGCGTGCCCATGTCCATCAGATTGACGAAGAAGTCGTTGGTAAGCGCGCCCGGCCGGTCGGTGAAGACGCCGTGCTTGGATCCGCCGGTGTTGATGTCGATCGCGCGCAGGCCGCCGATCAGCACCGTCATCTCCGGCGGCGTCAGGGTCAGCAGCTGCGCCTTGTCGATCAGCCCCAGTTCGCCGGCGGCCGGAACATCCGCCTTCTGGAAGTTGCGGAAGCCGTCCGCCACCGGCTCGAGCCCGGCGAAGGAAGCGGCATCCGTCTGGGCCTGCGAGGCATCCGTGCGGCCCGGCGCGAAAGGTACCGTCACCGCATGGCCGGCGACCCTGGCCGCCTGCTCGACGCCGGCATTGCCGGCCAGCACGATCAGGTCGGCCAGCGAGACCTTCTTGCTGCCCGAATGCAGGTTGAACTCGGCCTGGATGCCCTCCAGCACCTTGAGCACGCGGGCCAGCTGCCCGGGCTGGTTGGCCTCCCAGTCCTTCTGCGGCGCGAGGCGAATGCGCGCGCCATTGGCGCCGCCGCGCTTGTCGCCACCCCGGAAGGTGGAGGCCGAGGCCCAGGCGGTGCCGACCAGCTCGGACACGGTCAGGCCCGAGGCCAGCACCTTGGCCTTGAGCTCGGCCTCGTCCGCGCTGTCGATCAGCGGATGATCCACGGCGGGCACCGGGTCCTGCCAGACCAGCACTTCCTTGGGCACTTCCGGGCCGAGGTAGCGCGCGCGGGGGCCCAGGTCGCGATGGGTCAGCTTGAACCAGGCGCGGGCGAAGGCCTCGGCGAAGGCCTGGGGGTTCTCCAGGAAGCGGCGCGAGATCTTCTCATAGGCCGGGTCGAGGCGCAGCGAGAGATCGGTCGTCAGCATCGTCGGCTTGCGCTTCTTCGACGGATCGAAGGCGTCGGGGATGACCGCCTCGGCGTCCTTCGCCTCCCACTGGATGGCGCCGGCGGGGCTGCGCGTCTGCACCCATTCGTATTTGAAGAGGTTCTCGAAGAAGAAGTTGCTCCACTGGGCCGGCGTCTGCGTCCAGGTGACGTCCAGGCCGCTGCCGATGGAATCGGCGCCGATGCCGGTGCCGAAGCTGCTGGACCAACCCAGGCCCTGCACCTCCAGATCGGCGCCCGCGGGCTCCGGCCCCTTGTGCGATTCGGGACCGGCACCGTGGGTCTTGCCAAAGGTGTGGCCTCCGCCGATCAGCGCGACCGTCTCCTCGTCGTTCATCGCCATCCGCTTGAACGTCTCGCGGATGAACCGGGCGGCGGAAACCGGATCGCCATTGGCGCCAGGACCTTCGGGATTCACGTAGATCAGGCCCATCTCGGTGGCGCCGAGCGACTTGTCGAGCGTCTCCAGCGGACGGTGCGTCAGCCACTCGGTCTCGCTGCCCCAGTTCACGTCCTGGTCGGGCTCCCAGACGTCCTCGCGCCCGCCGGCGAAGCCGAAGGTGCGGAAGCCCATCGTCTCCAGCGCCACGTTGCCGGTGAGGATCATCAGATCGGCCCAGGAGATCTTCTGGCCGTATTTCTGCTTGATCGGCCACAGCAGGCGGCGCGACTTGTCGATGTTGACGTTGTCCGGCCAGCTGTTGAGCGGGGCAAAGCGTTGCTGGCCACGGCCGCCGCCGCCGCGCCCGTCACTCAGGCGGTAGGTGCCCGCGGCATGCCAGGACATGCGCACGAATTGCGGGCCGTAATGGCCGAAATCGGCCGGCCACCAGTCCTGCGAATCCGTCATCAGCAGGCGCAGGTCGTTCTTCAGCGCCTCGTAGTCGAGCTTCTTGAACTCCTCGCGATAGCTGAACGTCTCGCCCAGCGGATCGGACTTGGAGGAATGCTGGCGCAGGATGTCCAGCCGCAGGTGGCGCGGCCACCAGTCGCGGTTCGTGCGGGGCTCGACGCTCCCGTGGCCGAACGGGCATTTACCGCCGCCCTGACCCTGATCTCCGTCCATGACTTCACTCCACCCATTGTTTCATTGATTGACCGGGCACACGGATCCCGCTGCGCAGACCCGACTGACCTGCCCGTGGGGCAAAGCTTGCCCTCGCCCTCAAGCTGCGGTCCAATGAATTATTCTACTTCAGATGATCGCTTTCTTGGATGATCCTACCGTCCCCGCAGCAGCTCCGTTATCTCACGGCCCTTGCCGACCACGGCCATTTCGGCCGGGCGGCAGCGGCCTGCGCGGTGACTCAGTCCACCCTCTCCGCCGGCATCCTCGCGCTAGAGCGCCAGCTCGACGCGGCGCTGATCGAGCGAGGCGCCACCAAGCGGCCGGTCTTCACGCCGATCGGGCTCGAGGTCGTCGCGCGCGCGCGCACGGCCCTCGGCGCGCTGGCGGCGGTGACGGAGACGGCCGCCTCCTCGCGCGATCCGCTGTCGGGCCCGCTGCGCCTGGGCGTGATCCCGACCATCGGTCCCTTCCTCCTGCCGCGCCTCATGCCGGCGCTGCGCGCGACCTTCCCGCGCCTCAAGCTCTATCTGCGCGAGGACATGACCGAGCGGCTGATGACCCAGCTCGACCAGGGCAAGCTCGACCTGCTGCTGATCGCCCTGCCCTGCGACTGCGCCGCCGCCGAGATCCAGCCCATCGCGCCCGATCCCTTCCTGCTCGCCATGCCGGCCCACCATCGCCTCGCGCAGCTGCCGCAGGTGCCGATGGGCGCGCTCGCCGGCGAGCGCGTCCTGCTGCTGGAGGACGGCCATTGCCTGCGCGCCCAGGCGCAGGAGGCCTGCGGCCTGCCGCGCGGACTCTCCACCGAGGGCTTCGCGGCGACCACGCTGCACACCCTGGTGCAGATGGTGGCGGGCGGGCTCGGCCTCACTTTGCTGCCCCGCCTCGCGGTCCAGGGCGGCGTGCTGGGCGGCACGGATCTCGTGGTGCGGCCCGTCGTGGCGGACACGGCGGGCGAGTCGACGCCGGCCCGCACCCTTGCCCTGGCCTGGCGTCCGCGCAGCCCGCGCGCGGGGGAATTCCGATCTCTGGCGCCGGCCATCGCGGAAGGGGTAGGCTGAGCTCATGGATTTCGGACGCATTCTCGGCGCGGTGCTCAGCGGCGCCGCGCAACGCCCCCGGACCCGCAGCGCCCCACGGCGCGGAACGGGCCCCTTCGGCATGAACCAGACGCAGACGCGCCAGGTCGGACGGGTGATCGGCTCGCTCGCGACCATCGCGATCGAGGCGCTAACCCGGCCCTCGGAGCCCGCGCCGCGCCCCGTCCCGCAGGAGCCGCCGGCCCGTCAGCCTCCCGCCGCCGTGCCCGGTGCCCGGCCCTCGCGCCGCATCCCCGACACCGCGCCGGGTCGCGAGCCGGCGGCCCAGGTCGAGTTCTCTCCCGCCGTGGAAACCGCCGAGGCGCGGCTGCTGCTGCGCGCCATGATCGCCGCCGCGCGGGCCGATGGCGTGGTGGACAAGGCCGAGCGCGCGGCCATCGCCCGGCAGCTCGACGGCGCCGGCCTCAGCGCCATCGAGCGCGACCATGTCCTCGCCGATTTCGACCGCCCCGCCAGCATCGAGGAACTCGCTGCCTCGGCGCGCGACCCCATGCTGGCCGCGCAGCTCTACGCCGCCGCCTTCGGGGCCGCGGGCGAGCTCAGCCCCGAGGAGCGGGCTTGGCTCGATCGCCTCGGAGTGGCACTGAAGCTGGACAAGGCCGCGCTCGCGGCCATCGAAAGAAGATTAGGGGGTTAGAATGTTCACGCTCACCGAGGCCCAGGCGCGTCTGCGCGATTCCGCCCGCGAGCTCGCCCAGGAGGCCGCCGCCCAGGCCGCCGAGACCGATCGCAGCCTGCAATATCCCTGGCCCATGGTCCGCCGCATGACCGAGGCGAAGTTCATGGGCCTCACCATTCCGCGCGAATGGGGCGGCCAGGGCGGCTCCTATCTCGATGCCGTGCTCGTCGTGGAGGAAATGGCCAAGGCCTGCGCCGTCTGCGGGCGCATCGCCGTCGAGGCCAATATGGGCGCGGTCGGCGCCGTGATGGCCTATGGCACGACCGAGCAGAAGCGCATCGCGGCCGAGCTGGTGCTGGCCGGCGACAAGCCCGCCATCTGCATCACCGAGCCCGAGGCCGGCTCCGCCGCCGGCGAGATGACGACCACCGCCGTCCGCAAGGGCGACAAGTGGATCATTAACGGCGTGAAGCACTGGATCACGGGCGGTGGCGTGTCGCGCCTGCACCTGATCTTCGCCCGCGCCTTCGAGGACGGCGTGGACCAGGGGATCGGCGGCTTCCTCGTCGTGCGCAACGGCGAGAACGACCCGGCGCAGCTCATCGTGAAGCGGCGCATCCCCTCGATGGGCCTTTGCGGCATGCCCGAGGCGGAGCTGCATTTCGTCGAGCTCGAAGTGGCCGACACGATGGTTCTCCGCGCGCCGGGCGGTTTCAAGCGCGGCTTCGGCAAGCTGATGGACGCCTATAACGGCCAGCGCGTCGGCGCGGCCACGGCCGCACTCGGCATCGCGGCGGGCGCCTATGACCATGCGCTCGCCTTCGTGCAGCAGCGCCGGCAGTTCGGCCGGCCCATCGCGGAATTCCAGGGCCTCGGCTGGATGCTGGCGGACATGTCGATCAAGCTGGAGGCGAGCCGCGCGCTCATCTGGCAGGCCGCCGCCTCGGCCGGGCCCAACGGCTTCCCCGACCGGCTGATGGCCGCCCGCGCCAAGGTGCTTGCCGCCGACAGCGCCGTCGAAGTCACCAATGCGGCGCTGCAGCTCTGGGGCGCGGCCGGCTATTCGCGCGAGAATCCGATGGAGCGCGCGGTGCGCGACGCGCGGATGTTCCCCATCGCGGGCGGCACCGCGCAGATCCTGCGCAACCAGGTGGCAGAGCAGATTCTCGGGCGCAAGCTGCCGCAGACGCGCGATGGCATGCTGCGGCTCGCTATGGACGAGGCCGCGAAGATCGCGGCCGAGTAATTCGGGCGAGGCCGCTTCGGTCGAAGCGGCCTCCCTGTTCCGATCAGGCGGTCGGCGCGGCGCTCTTCTGGTTCTGCGCGCGCAGCTCGTCGCGGATCTCGGTGAGCAGCACTTCCTGCGCCGGCGGGCCGGCCTTCTTGCCGGCTTCCAGGCCGATGCGCGTCAGCACCTTGATCAGCCAGAACACCGCGAAGCCCACGATCACGAATTTGATGATCGCGTTGATGAAGCGGCCGACGGCCAGCACGGCCGCGCCGCCCTCGCGCGTCGCTTCCAGGGTCGGGCGGCGCTCGCCGACGATGACGACGAAGAGGTTCGAGAAATCGATCCCGCCCAGCAGCAGGCCGAGCAGCGGGTTGAGCAGATCCTCCACCATGGAGCTGACGACCGCCGTGAAGGCGGCGCCGATCACCAGGCCCACGGCGAGGTCGATGACGTTGCCCCGCATGATGAAGGCCTTGAAGTCCCTCAGCCATTGCGGTTGGGAGATGTTGATGGGCGCTTGCATGGACGGGCTCCGATGAGTTTGGACCCATTCCAGCGGATAGGCCGTGACCGGCGCAAGCATTGGATTTGCCTCACGGGCAAGGGGCCGGCATGAATCGGCGCATGACCCGCCCGCCGATCGACCAGCAGATCACCTTCCTATACGCCGAGGAGCCCGAGGCCTCCTGGAAATTCTACGAGGAGGTGATGGAACTCCCCTTGGTGCAGGACCAGGGCATGGTCCGCATCTACGGCGTGGATGGCGCGCGCGCCCTTCTGGGCGTCTGCCGCGCCCGCGGCCCTCGCCTCTCGGGCGATCCGCGCATCGCCGGCGGCGTCATCTTCACCTTCGTGACGCGCGAGGTGGAGGCCTGGCACGCCTTCCTGACCGGGAAGGGACTGGCGCTCGCCGCGCCCGCATTTTCGGCGGCCCACGGCATCACGCACTTCTTCCTCGAGGATCCGGCCGGCTACCGTTTGGAGGTCCAGCGCTTCGAGCGCCCGGACTGAGCCCTCAGCCGTCCGAGAGCCGCTGCAACAGGGCCAGCAGGCAGGCGCGCTCGGGCGGCGTCAGTGCGGACATCAGCGCGGCATTGGCGCGCTGGCCGGCCGCCTGGGCCTCGCGCAGCAGATCCTGGCCCTCGGGCGTGATGGTCAGCACCCGCATGCGCCGGTCCATCGGATCGGCGGCGGTGCAGATCAGGCCGCGGTCGATGAGCCGGCGCACCACGCCCTGCACGGTCGCGGAATCCATGGCCGCCAGGCGCCCGAGGTGATTCTGGGTCGCCCGCCCGATTTCCGACAGGCGAACGAGCGTCGCGAACTGGGGCCCCGTCAGGCCGAGGCCGCTCGCGCAATCCTGGAACATGGACTGGTAGCGCTGATGCGCGCGCCGCAGCAGGTGTCCGGCCGAGGCATCAAGCCGATAGGCAGCCCAATCGTCCATGGGCTGGTCCAAGGGCACGGCCTCGTCGAAGATTTCGCTCATGAATCCCGGATTTCCATGAGCTTAGTCGAGCACGGCGGCGCGGCAAGTCAAGAGTATAAGAGCGGCCGCGAGGGCCGCAAGCGGGCATGGGTGACCTCCCGGCCCGTCTGCCGCTATGCTGCGCGAGCCGAAAACCCCGGCAACTCATAGGGATCCCCGTTGGCGGCGGCTTCCAGGAACATCACCGATGCCAGAATTGCTTTCCCTCCGATGAGCAGCATCACGGCTGCTCAGGCCGCAGCCTTGCTGGCGGAGGCATGGACGTCGGGCACGCCCGCCGCCTCCTTCCCGCCCCCGGGCGATGTCGCGGCGGGCGAGGCCATCGCCGCCGAGCTGATGAAGGCCCTGGCCTGGCCGGTCAGCGGGGTGCGCCTCGCGCCCGGCCCGGACGGGCTGACGCTGCTGGCCGCCCCCCTGCCCGAACCCTGCCTGCTGCGCGCCGGCGCGCCGGTCACGATGGCCGCGCTGCGGCACGCCCGCATCTCGGCCGGCATCCTGGGCGTGCTGGCGGAACCGCTGGAGAACGGCCTGCCCGTCTTCTCCGCTTTCCATCCCGTGATCGACATCGCGGCCAACCGCCATGCCGCGCTGCCGACCGATGCCGCGCAGCAGGTCGCCGATCTCGGCGGGCTGGGCGTGGTGGTGATGGGCAAGCGCTGGATCGGCGCCCTGCCGGAAGAGAGCGAGGCCCGGCTGGGCCTCACCGGCGACCATCCCCGCGCACTGCGCGCCCCGCTCGCCGCGCTGATGCGCCAGGCGGGCGCGGCGGCCTCGCGCATGGGCGGCCTGCCGGCCGGAGCCGTGCTGGTCGTGGCGGGGCTGGCGACGGGTTCGCCGCCGGTCGCCGGCACGAAATGGGCGGCGGCGATCCCGCCCGTGGGCCGGATCTCCATCACCCTCGGCTGAGGGCCGGCCCGCGAGCGCAATCCGTTCTGGCGTCACCGCCAGAACGGTGAAGCGCCCGCTTCAGGGAAAGCCCACGAAGACGTACCCGAAGGTCCGCACTGCCTGGATCGACACGAAGTCCCCGCTCTCCGGCTCGATCTTGCGCCGGAGGTTCTTCACGATCGTGTCGACGGCGCGGTCGCCCACCCGGAAGGGCCTGCCGAAGACCTGGCGGCAGAGCTCCGCCCGGCTGACGGGATTGCCCTTGGCGACATGCAGCATCTGCAGCGTCTCGAACTCGGCATTCGTCAGGGGGCAGAGCGCCCCGCCCGGCTGGCGCAAAACCCGCTTTTCCGTGTCGAGCTGCCAGCCCGCCCGTGCGGGCTCGGGCGGCGGCACGTCGTTCTCGCGGCGCCGGCGGCGCAGGACGGACCGGACGCGCGCCAGCATCTCGCGCGGCGTGATGGTCTTCTCCATCTCGTCATCGGCGCCGATCTCGAGATTGACGATGCGGTCCATCGTCTCGGAGGAGCCGGTGACGATGATGCAGGGCACGTCCGAGACCGCCCGCAGCCCGCGCAGCACATCGGTGCCCGAGACGTGGCCCAGGCGCTGGTCCAGCAGCACGAGGTCGGGCGCGAAGCTCAGCACCGCCGCCTGCAGCTGCGGCTCGTCCTGGGCCGCCTGCACCTGGCAGCCGTGCAGGCTCAGGTAATCGCCCAGCAGCTGCGCGAAATCAGGATCGTCATCGACGAGGAGAATCCGGGGCGGGTTGGGCATCATCCGATATGTCCGATCTCGACGCGGCCGCGGGAAGGCAGCGCCGCGCCGGTATGAAGTCCTGATTCCGGGACCGCCGTCTGCGGCGCATAGGCGAGCCGCAGACGGATGGCCACCTCGGCGCCGCCGGTGGGACGGTTGCCGAGCGCGATCTCGCCGCCAAAGCCGAGAATGGTGCCATAGGCGATGGAAAGGCCGAGGCCGGTGCCCTGGCCTGACGGCTTGGTGGTGAAGAAGGGCTCGAAGGCGTGCTGCACGATGGCCTCGGGCAGGCCCGGCCCGTTGTCGCGGACATGGATCGTCAGCCAGTCCGCATCGTCCGACCGCTCGACCGAGATGGACACGCGGCGCTGGCTCTCGGCCAGCTGCGCCATCGCGTCGCGCGCATTGACGAGGAGGTTCACCAGCACCTGCTCCAGGGGGACGAGACGCCCCTGCACGGGCGGAAGGTCGTCCATCTCGGCGATTTCCACCGACACCCCGTCCTTGCGCAGTCCCGCGCCGACCACGTCCATCGCGCCCTGGACGACGTCCTCGAGCCGGACCTCGTCGAGCGGGCCGTCATCGGTGCGGGAGAAGGTGCGCAGATGATTGGCGATATCGCGCATGCGCTCCACCTGGCGCACGATGCTCTCCATGTAGCGCTGGACCTTGGGCACGTCCGCGGGAAGCTTGAGATGGGTGAGGCCGATCTCGGCCGCCAGCGAGATCGCCGCGAGCGGCTGGCTCATCTCATGGGCGATGCTCGCCGCCATCTGGCCGAGCACGGTGAGGCGGGCGCCGGCCTCGGTCTTGGCGCGCATCCGCCGCTCCTCCTCGATATCCGTCACGACGCCGACCACCTCGACCTCGCCGGGCGAGAGCTGGGCGGCGATGCGGCATCTTTCGCGGATCCACAGCCCGCTGCCGTCGGGCATGCGCAGGCGATATTCACGGACGTGCTCGCCGCACTCGGTCACGCGGCGGAAGAAGGCACGGCGCGCGGCGGGGCCGCCGGGCATGACCGGCAGGTCGGTCCCGCCGGTGATGCGGATCATGTCGGGCGTGACCTCGTGGTCAAAGACCCAGCCGTCGCCGTCGACGATGCCGTGATAGGTGGCGCTGGGCTGCGGCACGAAGGTGGAGAGCAGGCGATTGTGCTCGGCCTCGTCGCGCTCGAGGCTCTCCTGGACGCGGTCGCGCTCGGCCACGCCGCGCCGGCGATCGAGGAAGACGGCGGCGGCCATGAAGGCGGCCATCATCGCCGCGATGCCGACGGCCAGCATCCACATCACCATGCGGCGCCGCTTCGCCACCTGGGCGAGCAGCGGCGTGGGATCGATGCCGACCCCCACGATCATCGGCGCACCGGGGATGCGGCGCCAGGCGACATGCAGGGGGCGGCTGTCGATCGGGCTGGAGGTGCGGCGCAGACCCTCCATCTCCGCCATCGCCTCGACCGATCCCCGCGGCACGACGGCGCCGACATGCAGCCGTGGATTCTCCGAGCGGGCGAGGATGGCGCCGTCGCTGCGCAGCAGCGTCGCGACGCCCGCCAGCCCGGCCTGCGCCTCGCGCAGCCGCGCCGAGATCTGCTCGGCGTCGTAGACGATGGCCGCGTAGCCGACGACGTCGCCGGCGGTGTTCAGCAGCGCGCTGCGGAGGCAGATGACGGGCTGCTGCAAGGGCGCAGCGCGCCGCGGACGGCCGATCTGCACGTCATCGGCGCCGCCGAGATGATCCCAGCAGGCCGTCACCGTTCCGCGCGCCTGGGACCCCGCCACAGCCCCCGCGGACCAGACGGGCGTGCTGGCCGCGTCGAAGACCACAAGGTCCACCAGTTCGGGCCGACCTTGTATCGTCGCGCGCAGATAGGCGTCGAAAGCCGCGGAGGGCGCGGTCAGACGCCCGGAGAGGGAGACGAGCTGGGATTGGACGAGCGCCTGGAAGGACAGCACCGCCTCGACCACGCGCTCGGCATGGATGGCCGCGCCGGTGCGCGCCATCTGCGCCAGGGCATCGACCCGCGCATAGGCCACTCGTTCGCTGGAGGAGAGGGCCCGCCAGGCGACGCCGACCGCGACGCCGGCGGTCAGCAGGAAGAGTCCCAGCATGGCAAGATAGATGACGCCGCCTTCGGCCAGCCGGTGGGGCCGCGGCGCTTGCGCCACGCCGCTCATGGCAGCGCGCCCCTCAGGCGCCACCGGCGCGCCGCGCCTTCGCCCCCCCCTGCCCCTAGGACGAAGAAACACGCAGATCACCTTCCGTTCCAAGGATTGCCGCTGCAATTCCTTCCCTCGCCCGTCCTCGCGATGCGGGTGGGCAGGACAGGCACCTAATATGCGAAAGAGTGCCGCCCAACCACCCGCATAGGTTGCATTCCATGACATGAGAAGATCTTTGTCGAGTTTTAGCCTTCGCTAGAGGTTAACTTTGCATGCATTGAAGTCAACAAGCATCGGACGTTTGCAGCGCACAACGTCGCCAAAAGAGACCGATTTGTCCCATCGAGAAGAAAATTTTTGCGGCGGCGTCGATCAGGGTCCGCGATTGTCGCCCGCGTCGTAAGTTATTCTCGCAAGGCCTTACAATACAACAAAACACCCGCCGTCGCTGGCTGCGTTTGCCCATCCACAAATCCCGACATTTCACGATTTGCACAACCTTTGCGGGCAATTCATTCCTTAACATACGAAGAACGGTGGTCTTTCCGCGGCGCGGCCGCTCCTACCGCCGAGCGCAACTGCGCGACCCGCGGACCGGGCCAGGAGCCCGGTCCAGCGGCCGGGTCGCTGAGACATGAGGAGTAGCCGGCGATGATCACCAAGAAACTTCGAGAGCCCCCCGTGAGCGCCGATTCCGCCGACCTCGCTCTGGGCGTCCGCCTGCGTCAGATTCGCGAGGCGCGCCGCATCTCGCGCCGGATCGTGGCCGCCGGCCTGGGCGTCTCGCCCCAGCAGGTCGAGAAATACGAGACCGGTCTCACCCGCCTGTCGATCGGCCGCCTTCTGCGCTTCGCCGCGGTGCTCGACATCTCGCCCGCGTCGCTGCTGATGAACCTGCAGGCCGGCGCGGGAACCGACAGCCCCGGCCCCGACGACCCGATCTTCGCCGATGCCTGCGCCGCCTTCGGTCACCTGGCCCGGATCCGCGAGCCCCGCCTGCGTGGCGCGATGCTCAACATCCTGTCGGTCCTGGCCGCCCAGGCGAAGTTTCCGGCAGACTTCGCGGCCGAGCATCTTCATGCAGAGGAAATCAAATTTCCGCATCACGACCGGAGGGACTTGAATCCCGTCGCGCAAAGCCGGAAGTTCGCCCCTGCGGGGGCGGGGTCGCCGACAAAACTCTACAACCTGTCCGGGCATCGCCGCTACCGTGAACCCGAGCCCGAAGATACAATCTCTTAGTGAGTTCACGAGCCATCGCTCAACCATAACGAGACAGGCATGCAGATTCCGGGTGTCGCGGCAGCCTTCCTGACCGCTTCCCGCAAGGGGCAAGGCCCGTCCCGCTCCATGGGATGGAAGGGCCTTGCCTCGGCATGCCTCCTGGTTGGCGGAATGGTCCTGGCCGCCGCGCAGGCGGCCTCGGCGCAGGCCCCGTCACCGCGCGCGCCGGCCCGCGCCGCAACTTCCGAGCCGATCCGCATCAAGGTCATCGGCGGCCTCGCGGGGGTCAGCCAGTATCTGCGCTACGAGGCGCCCTTCTGGCAGCAGCAGCTGGGGCAGATCACCCAGGGACGCCTCGTCGCCGATATCGAACCCTCCGACCGCAGTGGCATCCGCCCTGCCGAGATGCTGCACCTCATGCGCCTGGGCGTGGTGCCCTTCGGCACGCTGCTCCTGGCCACCAGCGCGGCGGACGAACCCGAGCTCGCCGGCGCCGATCTTCCCGTGCTGAACCCCGACATGGCGCGGCTGCGCGAGAACACCCGCAGCTATCGCCCCCGGATCGTGCGCAATCTCGCCGAGAACTATGACATCGAGGTCCTGGCCATCTACGCCTATCCGGCGCAGGTGCTGTTCTGCACGCGCCCCTTCACCAGCCTGTCGGATCTCGGCGGCCGGCGCATCCGGACCTCCTCCGTCGGACAGGCCGATGTCGTCACGTCCCTCGGCGCCATCTCGGTGGTCATCCCCTTCAACGAGACGGTGAACGCCCTGCGGAACGGCCAGGTGGAATGCGCCATCACCGGCTCGCTCTCGGGCAATGCCATCGGCCTGGCCGAGGTCACGGGCTACGTCCACCGCATGGCCCTCACCTGGGGGCTCAGCGTCTTCGGCGCCCATCGCCCGAGCTGGAACTCCCTGCCGGCCGACCTGCGCGAGGCGCTGCGCAAGGGCATCGGCGAGCTGGAGGCGCAGATCTGGGATACCGCCGAGCAGGAGACCCAGGAAGGCTTCGCCTGCAATGCCGGCCTGCCCGACTGCCGCAACGGCCGCCCGGGCCGGATGCAGATCGTCCCCGTGACGGAGGAGGATGAGCGCCGCCGCCGCGTCCTGCTGCGCGACGTCGTCCTGCCGAACTGGCTCGAGCGCTGCGGACCCGGCTGTGCCGATGCCTGGGACGAAGCCCTCGCCCCCACCACCGGCATCCCAGCCCGCCCATGACACGAGAGCCGCTCAGCGCGCGGCCGCCAGGCGCCGAGGGAACGGCCACGGATCCGATCGCCGACGGATCGGGCGCGGACCGCTTTGCCAAGGCGGCGGCCTCGCAGCCGGCCGGTTCGGCGCGGCGGATCCGCCTGTCCATCGTCCTCGGCGTCAGCCTGCTGCTGGTGGCCCAGATTCTGGCCGTCTCCCAACTCGTCATCAAAGCTCATGACACCGCGATGACGGCCGCGACCGCCATGGCCGAGCGCGCCGGCCGGTCGGTCGAAGCGTCGGTCAATCGCAGCTTCGTGCAGATAGACGCGACGCTGGTCGGCCTGCCGCTGCTCCTCGCGCCGATGGCCCGCGCCGAGAGCCGGAACATGGCCGGGGTGAACAACGCGCTCCGCCAGATCAACAGCCAGAATTTCGGCTATCGCGACCTCGTCCTGGTCGCCAACGGGCAGACGATCGCGGCCGCCCTTCCCGCCTCGCGCCGGCGGCCTCTGCCCGTGCCCATCGGGCCCGAATACGAGGAGGCCGGGCTTTATGCGGGAGGCCTGGCCGTCGGCGGCCCCGCCATGAATCCGGCGACCGGCGAATTCGCCCTCTTCATGGCCCGCGCCATCCAATTGCCCGGCTTCGGCGAAGTCCATGCCGTGGCGGAGGTCCCGATCTCCACGATCGCCTCGCTGCTGAACCCCGGAGGCGAGCTGCCGGGACTGCGCGTCTGGGTCGAGCGGACCGACGGCACCCTGCTCGCCTCCTTCCCGCAGGACGATGCGCGGCTCGGCAGACGGATCCCCCATCCCAGCGAGGCCGGCCCCGCCACCGAGCGGGCATCCCGCCTGGACGGGCGCCAGGTCATCGCCGCCACGCGGCCGACCATCTATCCGCATCTCCGCATCGTCACGGAGCTGGACATCGAGCCCGTGCTGGCCGACTGGCGGGACGATCGCGATCGCGCGGCGCTCTTCTCCCTCGCGCTGGCGCTGGTGCTCATCGCCCTCATGGTCTCGCTTCTGGTCTGGGTCACGCAGCGCAGCAAGGTCGAGGCCGAGCGCCTGCGCTGGCGCGTGCGGCTGGAGAGCGCGCTGAACAGCATGACCGACGGCTTCGTCATGTTCGACGCCGATGACCGGCTGCTCGTCTGCAACCAGAGCTACCGGCAGATGTACGACCTGTCCGCCACCTTCATCAAAGAGGGCGCGCATTTCGACGACATCGTCCGCGAGGGCGCGCGCCGCGGCCAGTATCCCCAGCTCAAGGGCGACATCGAGAGCTTCATCCGCGAGCTGCGGCAGCAGCGGCGCTCCGGCGGGCTGATCGTCGAGCGGCTGCTGCCCGGCGGGCGCTGGATCCTCATCACCGAGCGCTGCATGCCCGACGGCGGCACCGTGGGCATCCGCACCGACATCACGGCGCTGAAGGCGGCGATGACCCAGCTCGCCGCCGCCCGCGACGAGGCGGAGAAGGCGACCATCGCGCGCGGCATGTTCCTCGCGCGCATGTCGCACGAGCTTCGCACGCCGCTGAACGCGGTGCTGGGCTACGCGCAGATCGTGCTGCAGGACGCGCGCATCCAGGACGAATCCCGCGACCGGCTTCGCCTCATGCACGATGCGGCGGCGCATCTGCGCGACGTGGTGAACACCCTGCTCGACCTCTCCAAGGCCGAGGCCGGCAAGCTCGATCTGCGCCCGGTGGCAACGCCGCTGCGGCCTCTGGCGGAGGCCTGCATCGCCCTCGTGATGCCCGAAGTGGAGCGCAAGCACATCGCCATCGCGCTCGACACCGAGCCCAGCCTGCCCACCACCGTCTCGGTCGATGCGATGCGGCTGCGGCAGGTGCTGCTCAACCTGCTGTCCAATGCCGTGAAGTTCAGCCCGCAGGCCGGCCGCGTCGTCCTGCGGCTGCGCGCCACGCCGGTCGCGGACGTCGTGCGCTTCGAGGTGGAGGATTCAGGCCCCGGCATTCCCGCCGAGCAGCGCGAGCGCCTGTTCCATGACTTCAGCCAGCTTCAGGCCGGAGCCGATAGCGGTGGCGGCACGGGCCTTGGCCTCGCCATCTCGGCGCAGCTCGTGGCGGCCATGGGAGGCCGGATCGGCGTGGTCGAGGGCGGTGGAGCGGGGACAAGCCGGGGCGCCATCTTCTGGGCCGAGGTTCCCTTGCCCGGCGTCGCCGAGCCGCCCGCGCCCAGCCTCGCGCCGCCGATGCCCCGGCCGGCGACGGATCCGCACGCATCCGAGGACGAGCGTGCCCGTTCGCTCCGCCTGCTCGTCGTGGACGACATCGCGGTGAACCGGACCCTGGCGCGCGTCATGCTGGAGCAGGCCGGCCACCAGGTGACGCTGGCCTCCGACGGCAGCGAGGCGCTGGCGACGGTCCAGGAGCAGATCTTCGACGCCGTGCTGATGGATGTGCAGATGCCCGTCATGGACGGGCTGGAGGCCGCGCGGCGCATCCGCCAACTGCCCGGCGAGGCGCGGCGCGTGCCGATCATCGCGCTCACCGCCTCGGCCATGACCGATCAGGTGGAGGCCTGCCGCGCGGCCGGCATGGATGCGCATCTCGCCAAGCCGATCAACCGCACGGAAATGCTGGCCGCCGTCGCCGACATCGCCCGTCGCCGGCACGAGGAGGCAGGTCCTCCCCCATTGCAGACAACCAAGCTCGACAAGCTCCGCAGCGAGCTGGGCGCGGGCGCCGCGCCCCTCATCGCCGATCTGGTCCAGGAAATCCGCGCCGGGCTGCAAAGCATTCCCGCAGCGCTTCAGGACCCCGCCGGGCTGGAGGCCACCGCCCATCGCCTGCACGGCCCGCTGGGTGCGCTGGGCGCCGTTACGCTCGCCGGGGCGACCGTCGCGCTGGCGGAGGCCGCGCGCGAAGGCCGGAGCCTCGACGCCCCGCTCGCGGCCTGGCGCGACGCCGCCGCCGCGCTGGAGCCCCATCTCGACGCGCTGGTCCCACGCAACGGCTCGCCCGAAGGCCGTCCTCAGCCGGCGATGCATTCCGGCTGAGGCGGCGCTTCCGGCTCAGGCGATCGCGTAGACGTCGTAGCGCGGTCCCGTGGGCGGGCGCTGGCCCACGCCCACCGCGATGACGCGGTTCATCCAGGCGAGATCGGCCGCGCCGGTGGTGAAGCGGATCGCCACGCGGAAATAATATTCCGACGGCGCCACGGCCTCACCCGCATTGAGGCGCGCCAGCACCTCCGCCGGCCCCGTGCGCACGCCCGTGTACTGCGCATAGACCAGGCTGCCCGAGGCCGCCCGGATGGTCAGCCGCACATCCATATGCGCGGTGCCGTCGGCCTCGACGCGGAGCCAGTCGGCCGCCGTGCCGCCCAGCACCTCGCCCTGGAGCCTGGGGCCGGTGACCTTGCCGCCGGTGACGTTGATGATGCGCAGGTCGAAGCCGTCGGGCCCCTTGCCCACCATCTGCGGCGTGCCCACCGCGAGCTCCAT
>NZ_CBDDFJ010000043.1:0-29406 GCF_965227005.1 Roseococcus sp. | reverse complement strand
GCGGAAAGCGCCATTCGGGCGTGCCCGGCAGCAGGACGGGGATGACCGGGAAACCGGGCTCGGCGGCCTGGCGGGTCAGGGCCAGCTGGTATTCGTAGTGCTGGGTGTTGCCGAGGCCCGCGGGGGCCGACCAGGACCAGCACCGCCTTCGCCTCGCGGGTGATGGCGCGCTCCAGCTCGGGCAGCCAGAGCTCGCCGCTGCGCAGCTCCCGCCGGTCGAGGAAGCAGGCGAGGCCCTGGGTGGTGAGCCACTCGTCGAGCAGGACGGCCTGGGCGGTGTCCGCGCGGCTGTAGCTGAGGAAGACATCCATGCGGTCAGGCTGCTCCGAAGGGCCGGCTCGGCGCCAGCCCCCATCCGCAAAATCCGGCTGCGGTCAGCGGCCCGCCGCCATCGGCGCCCAGCCATTGCCCTGCCGGACGAAGAAGTTGCCCTGCCCGTCCCGGACATAGACCTGGCCACCCGAGTTGAAGGGCTGATTGGCCGGCGCCCCATAGGGCAGCATCACCTGGCCGCCATTCGGTCCGACATAGGGCGACACGCCGCGGATCGCGCCGTTGGTCCAGTTCTCGACGGCCTCGGTCGATCGCCGGCTGTTGTCCTGCATGTATTGCCGCTGGGTGGCGTAGCCCTCCTGCAACGTCCGGTTCGCCCCCTGGAGGCCGTTGAACTGGTCCTGCTGCGCGCGCTGCAGGTTCCCGGGGTCCGCGCCGTTGCGGGTCATGATCCGCCAATAGACGAACTGCTCGAAGGAGAGCGGGGTGCCCTGGTTCCGGGCCTGCGCATATTCCTGCTGGATGCGGGGCGAGTTCTGGGCGACGTAGTTCTGCATCAGCTGCTGCTGCGAGGCGGCGTTCTGCTGCTGGAGCCGCTGCACCGGCGCCATCACGCAGGCATCGAAATCGGGCCGGCCCACGCAGTTCATGCCCTGGGCGCTGGCCGTGCCGGCGCCGATGGCCAGCAGGCCGATGGTGGCGAGGGTCTTCATCATGGTGCGCATGTCAGTCTCTCCTCGGTGTGGTGCGGGGCGGCGCCCTGCGACATCCCCTTCCTAGGTCGGGCGCCCCGGCGCGGCACTGAAACGCTTCACACCTCGATACGCTACACCTTTCGGCACCGCGGCCAGCTTTCAAGGCGGCAATGGAAGGTCCACCATCGCCTCGGCCCGCCACCGCCCATTGGCGTTAGCGGATGGAGAGGAGCACGACGTCGCAGGCGCTGACGCGGGCCTCGTAGGCCCGGCCGTCCTTGCCGATCGCCGCCACGTCGTAAACGCCGGCACCGGGCAGATGCAGCCGGGCGACGGCGCCGGGCATCACCACGACGCCGCGGCCCAGCATCTCCGGCCCCCAGGCCTGCTTGCCGGCACGCCGCGCATGCACCCAGCCGATGGGCGCGCCGGTGTTGTTGGCGGCGACGAAGTCCGTGTTGCAGGTGGCCTGGCGCTGCGGGAAGGGCTGCGCCGCGGCGGGCATGGCGGTGAGAGCGACCGGCGCGATCGCGACGAGGCCGGCGAGAGCAAGACCCTTGAACGTCGAGAACATGGGAAGTTCCTTTCCGAAGCCCTGGGACGATCCCCGATGGCTTCCGCTCCCTAGGCGTCCGGCCCGGCCTGGTCGCTGAAGCGCTTCACACCACGTGCCGTGAAGCGTTTCAGCGCCGCCCGGCCGGCGCCGGGCCAGAACTCCTCTGCCGCACCGATCCCGATGCGGCCGATCCGAGGAGAAGTTCCATGACCTTCATCGCCCGCCGCGCCGCATTGCTCACCCCCGCACTGCTCACCCTGGCCATCGCGCTGCCCATGACCGCCGGCGCCCAGACGCCCCCGAACCGCTATGCCGATTCGAGCCGCTGCGCTCAGGGCAGCGCCTTCTTCGTGGAGAACCGGTCCGAGATTCCGATCGCCGAGATCTATGTCCGCGTCACCGGCGCCACCGGCTGGGGCGAGGACCGCCTGGGCGAGCGCGTGCTCGGTCGCGGCGAGCGGCTGGATCTGGACCCCGGCCAGCAGATCGTCGACGTGCTGATGCTGACCTATGACGGCCGCGCACAGCTCGCGCCCCGGCAGAATGCCTGCGTGATCTCCTGGATCCGCGTGAACCCCGACCGCACGCTCGAGATCCGCTGAGCTCCCGCGCCACCTGTTCCCGACATCGCGCCGGCACCTCGCCAGGCACCGGAAAGGATGATCCCCATGACCAGCTCGCGTAAGACCACCTTCCATGCCGCCGTCATCGCCTCCTTCGCGCTGCTGGCGATCCCCGCCCTGACGTTCCCCGCTTTGGCGCAATCCGGCGACAAGGAGGCCATGCCGGCCGCCGCGCGCGACGGCGCATGCAGCGCCGAGCAGCTCGCGCAGATCGATGCGGCCTTCGGCGAAGCCGAGGTCGCCATCGCCACGACGGTCCGGCGCCTGAACGATGAGCCCAACCTGCCCGAGCTGCGGCAATGGTTCGGCGCCACGCCGGCCAAGTTCGTGCGCATGAACCTCGAGCGCGTCGCCGAGCGCGTCGCGCGCGGCCGGCCGATCGCGACGGCCTGCAACCATCCGGCCATGTGCGAGAGGGGTGAGAACAGCCCCTTCGCCTATGCCCTGCCCAGCGCCGGCTCGATGGGTTTCTGCCCGCTTTTCTTCCGGGCTGGCGCGCGTGGCCAGGACAGCCGCTTCGGCATCCTGGTGCATGAGATGAGCCATCTCGCGATCGGCACGCGCGATGCGACCTACCAGCCCCGCCACGTGCTGGCGCTGGCCAAGCAGGAGCCGGCGACGGCCTCCATGAACGCCGACAGCTACGAATACCTGGTCGAGACGCTGTACCGCTGACCCGGGCCCGATCGCGTGCCATGCTCCGGGCCGGAGGGCGCGAATGAGCGGCGGCGATCACGAGGACCGGCTGCGGCCGATCCTGGACTTCGAGGCGCGGGGCCTCCTCTTCTCCGCGCATGACGCCGCGATGGCGGCGCTGGGCGAGGCGCCGGAGGACCGCGGCCTCGCCTATCATGCCGTGCTCGCGCTGGCCCGCAGCGGCGCCACGGCGCCCGCCCTCGCGCTGTTCCACCGCCTCGGCCTGCACGGGGTGGCCGATCCGGAGATCGCCGCGCTGGAGGCCCGCCTGGCCAAGGACAGCGCCTTCGCCACGACCGGCCCGAACCGGCGCGGCCTGCTGGCCCGGGCCTGCGATCTCTATCTGGCCGTCTGGCGCGAGCTGCGGCTCGGCTATCACGGGGTGAACGCCGCCACGCTCACCCTGCTGCTGGGCGATCGGGAGGGGGCGGCGCAGCTCGCGCGCGACGTCGCTGCCGCCCATCGGGACCAGGGCGACTACTGGTCGGCCGCCACCCTGGCCGAAGCCCTGCTGGTCGCGGGCGAGACGAGGCCGGCGGTCGCGGCGCTGGAGATCGCCGCCGCCCGGCCGGACGGCGACGCCGCGATGCGAGCCACGACCCGCCGCCAGCTGCGCCGCGTGCTCGCCGCGCTCGACCTGAGCGAGGATCTGCTGGCGATCCTGCCGGCGCCCCTCACCCTGCATTTCTGCGGACACCTGCCGGGCCCCGACTGGGACGCCGGGGGCGAGGCGCGATTGACCGCTTCCATCGCCACCGCGCTCGACCAGGAGCGGCCGGGCGCGGCCTTCGGCGCCCTGGCCGCCGGCGCGGACATCCTGGTCGCCGAGGCGCTCCTCCGGCGCGGGGTCCGCCCGACCATCGTGCTGCCGGTCTCGGTCGAGGGTTTTTCCGCGCGCTCCGTCGCCCCCTTCGGCGAGGGCTGGGTCCGCCGCTTCGAGGCCTGCCTGGCGGCCAGCGACGTGACGCTGATCGACGAACCTCCCTTCGCCACCGACGACCTCGATCTCACTTTGGTCAGCCGGCGCGCCATGGGGCTGGCACTGCTGCGGGCGCGGCACATCGAGGGCAGTGCGCTGCAGCTGGCCCTGTGGGACGGCGTGCCCGCGACGGGCATGGCCGGTACCGCGCGGGATGTCGCCGGCTGGCAGGCGGCGGGCGGGCGGCTGCGGCACCTCGCCTGGCCCTGGACGCGCGCCGCCGCGGCCGCGCCTGCCGCTCCGTCACGCCCCCTCAAGGCCGTGCTCTTCGGCGACCTGCCGCGCTTCGGGCTGCTGGACGACGCCGCGCTGGCCGCCTTCTACGGGACGCCGATGGCCGCAATGGGCGCCGCCATCGACGCCGAGAGCCCCGACTACCGCAATGCCTGGGGCGATGCGGTGCAGGTGGTCTTCGGCGACATCGCGGCGGCGGCGCGCTGCGCCTTCGGCCTCCGCGCGGCGCTGACGCCGGCGAAGCTCGCCGCCGCCGGCCTGCCCGAGGCGCTGGTGCCGCGCCTCGCGCTCGATTTCGGTCCCCTGCTGCCCGTGTGCGACGCCGTGCAAGGCGTGGCGAAATTCGCCGGCCGCGTGATGACCCGCGCCGCCCGCGTCGAGCCGGTGACGCCGCCGGGCCATGTCTTCGCCACTGAGGCCTTCGCCTGCGAGGTGGCGCTGCGGCCCGGCTCGGGCCTCGCCTGCGACTATTCGGGCCGCATTGCCGCGGCGAAGGGCTTCGGTATCCTGCCGCTCTACGCTCTTCGCAGGGAGGATGACGAGACGTGACGCCCACCCCGCAGGAGAGGCTGGCCGCCGAGCTGCGGGAGACTCCTCTCTTCGCCTCCCTCTCCGAGGCGGGGCTGAGACGCCTCGCGGAAGCGGCCGAGGTGCAACGCCCGGCCAATGGCGCCCAGATCTTCGCGGCCGGCGACCAGGCCGACGCTGCCTACGTCGTTCTCCCCTGCGATGGCCTGGTGCGGATCGGCGCCGGGGATTCCCGCGGCAAGCGGCTGCTTGTGGAGGTGTTCCGGGCGGGCGAGGTCTTCGGCGAGATCGGCGTGCTGGAGGATCTGCTCCGCACGGCGGAGGCAGTGGCGGAAGGCCGCGTGCGGCTCGCGCGGATCGGGGCGCGAGCTTTCCTCGAGGCGCTGGGGAGCGAGCCGTCGCTCGGCCTGGCGCTTTCGCGCCTGCTCGCCGCGCGGCTGCGGCGCACCTTCACCCTCTTCCAGGATGCGAGCTTCGAAAGCCTGGAATTCCGGCTGGCGCGGCAGCTTCTCTATCTCGCGCGGGAAGCACGGGCCGACGGCGAGACAGGATTGCGCGTGCCCGGCCGCTTCCGGCAAGGCGACCTCGCGGATCTGCTGGGAGCCACGACGCGCAGCATCATCACCATCCTCAATGCCTGGCGGGCATCCGACCTCGTCGCCTATGACACGGAGCGCGCCATGCTCCGCATTCTCGACGTGGAACGGCTGCGGGCCATCCTGCCTCCCTGAGGCACAGCCCATCGCTCGACGATCGGACGCTCGCGCGACCAGGCGACGACCTTCCTAGTCATAGCTGACTTGGACGCTGCCGAATGGTCCAAAATCGGCCACGTAAATGTCTCCGGCTTTCGGTCTCAGCATTCCCGTCAGCGTTCCGGTGCTCACGACCTGCCCTGCCCGCATGCCGATGCCCGTGCGGGAAAGTTCGTTCGCGAGCCAGGTCAGCGGCACCATGGGATGATCGAGCGCGGCCGCCGCCGTCCCCCTCCGCCGCACCACGCCGTTGCACGAGAGGACAACCTCCTGGCCGGCGATGTCGCGCTCCCGCCAGCCTTCGATGGCGGCGCCGAGGCAGACCGCGCTTCCACCGGCGCCATCGGTGAGGACGGCGGATAGCGGCGGGAAACGGGCGTCATGAATGAAGTGACACTCCGGCATTTCGATGCCCGGATGCAGCGAGGCGACGGCCTCCGTCACCTCCTCCAGGCCATAGGCCTTCGATCGGGGCGGCAGATCCACGGCCAGCCGGGCCACATACTCGGCCTCCGGAATGGGACTGCATTGCGTGGCGAACAGCACGCTCGCCGGCGAGAGGCGGACCTCCGGCTCATAGATCCGGCCATAGATGGGGGAGTCCGTGCGCAGGGCTTCCTGCATCTCCCGCTTCATCGCGGCGATCTTCCAGCCGGCGACCGGCAGGCCGAGCTCCTCCTCCACCATGCGCGCGATCCGATAGGCCGTGGTGCTGTCTGGGGGGATCAAGGCGGGGTCGAGACCGCTCTGTTGACGCCTGTCGCGCCGCATCCCCGCGAGAAGCCTTGCCAGCTCCCGCTGCCTGTCCTGGTTCATTGTTCCGCCCCTCGCCACTCCCCGGCAGGATAGCGCCCTGAGAAACGGAACCGCTACCGGCGCCCTTCAACCGGTGTCGGCTTCCTCCATCAGCCAGTCGCGAAAGAGCCGCAGCGCCGGCTCGCCGAGGCGTGATGCCTCCAGCATCAAGGTGAAGCTGCGCGAGGACCGGCGGATGCCCGGCAGGGGCGCGACGATCCTCCCGGCCGCGAGGTCCGGCCCCACCAGCCCGCGGATCGCCATGGCCACGCCGATCCCTTCCCGCGCGGCGTCCAGCGCCAGGCTGATGCTCTCGAAGGAAGGACCCGCGGCGGTATCCACGCCGTCGATGCCCTGGGACTCCAGCCAGCGCGCCCAGTCCAGCGGCCGCTGGCGGGAATGCAGGAGGGCCTTGCCTTCCCAGCGAAAGCCCCCCGGCTCGACCAGCACCGGCGCGCAGACCGGCATGGTCTCGATCGGCAGCAGGCGGCCGGCCCAGAAGCCGGGGCGGGGCCGATCATCGGCCACCGCGATCACCGCATCGAAGCGCCCGGGCCGCAGCTCGAGCGGGTCGGCCGTGGTGGTGAGCGCGATCTCGATCTCCGGGTGGCGCTGCCGCCAACGGCCCCAGCGCGGAATGAGCCAGCGGCTGGCGAAGAGCGTGTAGGCGCCCACCGTCAGCGGCCCGGCGCGGACCGCGCGGCGGGCCTCGGCCACGCCCTCCTCCAGCCGGTCCAGCGCGGCGCCGCTCGCCGCCATCAGCGCCTCCCCTGGCGCGGTGAGCGCCAACCCGGCGGCACCGCGCAGGAACAGCGTCAGGCCCAGACCTTCCTCCAGCGCGCGGATCTGCCGGCTCACCGCCCCCGGCGTCACCGCGAGCTCATCGGCCGCGCGGGTGACGCTGCGATGGCGCGCGGCGGCCTCGAAGGCGCGCAGGGCGTTCAGCGAAGGAAGGCGGCGATAGGTCATGAGGGATTGAGATTATCTCAAGACCCCCAGCAGACAAATCGATTGGCGCGCCGCGGACCCGTCGCATACTGGCCGGGCCACAGGAAACGCCAGGAAAGCCCATGCATCTGCGCCCCATCGCGCCGCCCTCGGGCGCGGCCGCGGTCCCGGACAGCCACGGAATCAACCTCTGGCGCGCCGATCCGGTCCTGACCCGGCTGCTCAGCCTCTATTTGCCGCCGGAGCTGGCCACGCATCTCGCCCCGCATCTCGACCGTCTCGGCGCGCTGGCCGGCGGCGAGCTGGAGACCCTGGCGCTGACCGCCGATCGCCATCCGCCCGAGCTGCACAACCGCTCCCGCCGCGGCGAGGACGACCAGCGCATCGAGTATCACCCGGCCTATCGCGAGATGGAGCGGCTGGCCTTCGGCGAGTTCGGGCTGGCGGCGCTCTCGCATCGCGGCGGCGTGCTGGGCTGGGACGCCCCCATGCCGCCGGCGGCGAAATACGCCATCACCTACCTCTTCGTGCAGGCGGAGTTCGGGCTCTGCTGCCCCGTCAGCATGACCGACAGCCTGACGCGCACGCTGAAGAAATTCGGCGACGCGGACCTCGTCGCGCGCTACCTGCCGGCGCTGACCAGCCAGGACATGGACGTGCTCTCGCAGGGCGCGATGTTCATGACCGAGCAGGGCGCGGGCTCGGACATCAGCGCCACCGTCGTCAGCGCATCGCCCAACGAGGACGGGAGCTGGGCGCTCTCCGGCGACAAGTGGTTCTGCTCCAATGCCGATGCCGAGCTCGCCATGGTGCTCGCGCGCCGCGAAGGCGGGCCGCCGGGGCTGAAGGGCGTCTCGCTCTTCCTGCTGCCGCGGCTCCTGCCGGACGGCACGCCCAACCACTACCGGATCGTCCGGCTCAAGGAAAAACTCGGCACGCGCTCCATGGCCAGCGGCGAAATCCGGCTGGAAGGCGCGACGGCCTGGCTCGTCGGCGATCCCGGCGCCGGCTTCAAGCAGATGGCCGACATGGTGAACAACTCGCGCCTGTCCAACGGCGTGCGCGCGGCCGGGCTGATGCGCCGCGCAACCACGGAGGCGCTCTACATCGCGCATCGCCGCGTCGCCTTCGGCAAGCGCATCGCCGAGATGCCGCTGATGCGCCGGCAGCTCGCGAAGATGCTGGTGCCGACGGAGCAGGCGCGCAGCATGGTCTTCCTCACCGCCGAGGCCCTGCGGCGTTCCGATGCCGGCGAGGAGGGCGCCTATGCGCTGCTGCGCATCCTCACGCCGCTGCTGAAGTTCCGTGCTTGCCGCGACGCGCGCCGCGTCACCGGCGACGCCATGGAGGTGCGCGGCGGCTGCGGCTACATCGAGGAGTTCTCGGACGCGAGGCTGCTGCGCGACGCGCATCTCGGCAGCATCTGGGAGGGGACCTCCAACATCGTGGCGCTGGACGTGATGCGGGCCGCGCAGCGCGAGGGCTCGCTGCCCGTGCTGGCCGCACGCATCCGCGAGCTGCTCGGCAATGGCGAGGCCCTGCCCGAGGCGCTGCCGGCGCTGGAGCGCGTGCTGTCGCTGGCCGGAATGGCGGTGGAGAATCCGGCCTTGGCACGCCAGGCGGCGTCCGCCCTGTACCACCTCACCTCGGCCGCCGCTCTGGCCTGGGAAGCGCAACAGCTCGGCATGCCCGAGCGGCTGGCGCTGGCCCGGATGGCGCTGCGCCACCGCCTGCTGCCGCGCGACCCGCTCGACGCCGACGGGGCCGAAGACATTCCCGCCGAACTGCTCGCCGATCCCGGAGAAGCCGCATGATTCCCCGCCGCACCCTGTTCGGCGCCGCCCTGGCGACGCCCGCTTTCGCCCAGACCAAGCCCGTCACGCTCGTCGTGCCCTTCGCACCGGGCGGACCGACCGACCTCATCGCGCGCCGCCTCGCCCTCGCGCTGCATGACGGGCTCGGCCAGACCGTTCTGGTCGAGAACCGCGCCGGCGCCGGCGGCAATGTCGGCGCGGAATTCGTGACGCGCGGGCCGACGGATGGCAGCGCGATCCTCTTCGGCACCTCGGGTCCACTGGCCATCAACAAGATGCTGTACCCGAACCAGGCCTACGATCCCGTGCGCGACTTCGCGCCGATCACGCCCATCGGCCGCATCCCGAACGTGCTGGCGGTGAACGCCGCGGTACCGGCCCGGAGCGTCCAGGAGCTGATCGCGCTCGGCAAGCGCGGCGAGCGGCTTTCCTTCGGCTCCTCCGGCAATGGCGCCTCCTCGCACCTTGCCGGCGCGCTGTTCAATCGGATGGCCGGCACGAGCTTCGAGCACATTCCCTATCGCGGCACCGGCCCGGCGCTGAACGACCTGCTGGCCGGCCACATCGCCATGGTCTTCACCGACGTGCTGACCGCGCTGCCGCATGTGCGCGAGGGCCGTTTGCGCGCGCTCGGCGTGACGACGGAGGCGCGCTCGGCCGTACTGCCGGACGTGCCGACGGTCGCCGAGCAGGGGCTGCCCGGCTACGACGCCTCAGTCTTCTTCGGCCTGGTGGTGGCGGCCGCGACGCCCGCGCCGGTGCGCGAGGCGATCCGCGCCGCGACCGAGGGCGCGCTGAACCAGCCGGAGCTGCGGCGCTGGCTGGAACAGCAGGGCATGCAGATCACGCCGACCGTGACGCCCGCCGCGCTTTCAACGCTGATGGCGGAGGAGGCGGCGCGCTGGAGCGTGGTGATCCGCGAGACGGGGGCGCGGGCGGACTGATCCGCATCGCCCCCCAGGATCAGCCACGTTAGCGTATCGCGGATGACCCCCTGAACGGCCCTCGCGGCCGCGCGACCACGGTGAAATCCACCCTGCCGTTCTCGACTTTCCGCTGCGCGTTCAGCACCGCATCCTACGCGCGAACCTGGCTGGTGATCTGAGCCCAGTTCAGCGGATTCCAGCGATGTCCAGGCCGAAGGAACCGGGAAGCGGCGCGTGCTGACGAGCGGTGCGGCTGCCACATGCCGGCACTGGATTGGAACGCACGCGCCAGGACGAGGCATGTGGCCGTCGATTTTGGCCGACCCCGGCGCAACGTCATTGGACCGGGAAAGGTGGTGTCATTCTCCTTTCCAAGGCGCGCCGCGACGGACCTCTATTGCCGACACAGGCCATGTCAAAGCACCCAAAAATCCACACCATTTTATAGGAAAAAAGCCGGGACCCGAGGGTCCCGGCCAAGGTTTTGGGAGGAAACACGCCAGCAAGATGTCGCCTCACACGATCCCGAGGGACCGCTCCGCCGGCGACGGGCGGAGTTGGTAGCGCTTGAGGCGCAAAATAATAATTTTCCCAATTATCGGAAAATGACGCGGAACTATTCGAACATAGCGTCACACTCAGAATAAACTTCAGAATGAAAACGGTCTTTCAAGGTATATTTGCAGGCTTAAGATCTAAAAATAACCCAAACGATGGTCGAATTCGCCCTTAGACGCGACGGCATTCGTCACGTTGGATATCCTCTGCATGCTCATGGCAGCATCGTTATCTCTTCCGAATTTGATCGTCAAGTCCTTTACACCGAAACGTTACGTTATTATCAACCGATCCGGAAATCCTCATATAACATTGATTTTGTTTGATTATATTTCATTTTTCGCTGTCGAGCCCCCACGGAAATTCGCAAGGATCCAGGGATTTCGCAAATTTTTTTGCTGAAATATGTTTTCACTTATAATTTTGGTGTCATACTCCTTCCGCCACGAACCCCGGAGTCATCGCACCCGCCATGCCTGACGACAGACTAATGCTGGCCACCCCGGCCAATGGCCCCTGCAGGGCGCGATGTCGGAGGGCCGCCGCGCCCTTCTGAGGCGCCGCCGGCGTCCCCTCTCTCCGTATCCGGAATCCGCACCATGCTTCACCGCCGCCACGTCCTGGCCGGCGGCGCGCTCCTCGCCGCGCGCCCCCTCCAGGCCCAAACTTTTCCGCAGCGCCCCCTTCGCCTCGTGGTGTCCTCCGCGCCCGGCGCCAGCCTGGATGCGCTCGCCCCCATCCTCGCGCCCACGCTGTCGGCGCGCTTCGGCCAGCCCGTGGTCGTCGAGAACCAGGGCGGCGCCAACGGGCTGCTCGCTGCGCAACAGGTCGCCCGCGCCGAGCCCGATGGACACACCCTGCTACTCACCGGCGACGCCATCATTCTCGCGGCCCTGGCCGAGCCACGCGCCGGCGTGAGCTTCGAAAGCTTCGCCCCGGTCATCCAGGCCGTCCGCGCCGCGCAGATCCTGGTGACCCATCCCGGTACCGGCATCCGAGACGTGCAATCCTATGTCGAGGCCATCCGCACGCGCCCGGGCGGATTGAACGTCGGCATCCCGGCCCAGGCCGGCATCGCGCAGGTGGTGCACGAACTGCTGGGCGCACGCCTCGGCGGTCTCCGCGTGGAATTCATCTCCTATCGCGGCGGCGGCCCGGCCGCGACCGATCTGATCGCCCGCAACACGGACGCATTGGTCATCACCCTGCCCGCAGTCACCGAGTACATCCGCCAGGGCGTGATCGTGCCGCTCGCCGTCAGCACCGGCTCTCGCGACCCCGCCTTGCCCGAGGTTCCCACCTTCGCCGAAACGGTCGCGCCCGGCTTCGACGTGGATTCCTGGCAGGGCATCCTCGCGCCCGCACGCACGCCACCGGCCATCGTCTCGGCGCTGAACCAGACCTTCGCGGCAACCCTCGCCGATCCCGCCGTCGCCGACCGCCTGCGCGGCCTCGGCTTCACCATCACCGCCCTGCCGCCCCAGGAATTCGCCGCCCGCGCGGCGGCCTCCAGCGCACAGGCCGCCCCCGTTATCCGCGCCATCGCCGAGCGCGCCCCCCGAGGATGAATTCCATGATCCACCTTCCGCGCCGCGCGCTTCTCGGCGCCTCCGCCACCCTCCTCGCCGCGCCGGCCGTGCGCGCACAGGGTTTTTCCCAACGGCCCATCCGCGCCGTCGTTCCTTTCCCGCCCGCGGGCGGGGTGGACGTCTTCGCACGGGCCTTCGTCCCCGCCTTCTCCGCGGCGCTCGGCCAGAACATCGTGATCGAGAATATCGGCGGCGCCTCCTCCCGCGTGGGCAACCAGGCGGTGGTGCGCGCGGTGGCGGACGGGCACACCCTGCTGATCACCAATGACACCCTGGCCGCGGTGGAAGCCCTGCCGGTTCCCGGCACCGGTCCCTTCGTGCCGAGGCTGGCCCCGGTGCTGCTGGGCGCCACCGCCTCGCATGTCGTGGTCGCGCATCCGCGCGCGGGCCTGCCCGACGCCGCGGCCTATGCCCGGCGGCTGCGGGCGCGCCAGCGGGTGACCATGGGCGTGCCCGGCCTCGGCACCGCGCATCACTTCGCCAGCGAGTTGCTGGCCGAGGCGCTGGGCGGCCGGCCCGAGCATGTCGCCTATCGCGGCGGCGGGCCGCTGATCGTGGACGTGCTGAGCGGCACGCTGGACGCCGGGCTCATCACGCTGGGCACCGCCCTCGAACACATCCGGGCAGGACGCCTGGTGGCGCTCGGCGTCACCGGCAAGGAGCGCAGCCCGGGCGCGCCGGAGATACCGACCTTCGCAGAGACGGTCGCGCCCGGCTTCGAGATCAGGACCTGGCAGGGCATCCTGGCCCCTGCCGGCACGCCCGCGCCGGTGCTGGCGGCGCTGACCGAGGCGGGGCTTGCCGCCCTTCGTGACCCTCGCGTCGTCGAGCGTCTGGCCAGCCAGGGCTACGAGGCCGCCGGTCTCGGGCCCGAGCCCTTCGGCGTGCTGCTGCGGGACACCGTCGCCCGCTTCGCGGGCATCGTCGGCGCGGTCAACCTGCGGCCCGAAGAGTCGTGAACCTTACCGTCCCTCATCCCTTGTTCATCATCAGGAGACCCGACGCATGACCGTTCCGTCCCTTCCTCGCCGCACCCTGATCGCCGGTGGGGCCGCCGCCGGCCTGGCCGGCCGCCCGGCCCTCGCTCAGTCCGCCCAGACTCTTCTCAATGTGAGCTACGACCCGACGCGCGAGTTCTACCGCGAGTTCAGCGCGGCCTTCGCCGCGAACTGGGCCTCGCGCGGCCAACCGCGGCCCACGGTCAACACGTCGCACGGCGGCTCCGGCCGCCAGGCCCGCAGCGTGATCGACGGATTGCAGGCGGATGTCGTGACCCTGGCGCTGGCCTATGACATCGACGAGATCGCCGAGCGCGGCTTCCTCGCGCGCGACTGGCAGAAGCGCCTGCCGCAGAATTCCTCGCCCTATACCAGCACCATCGTCTTCCTGGTGCGGCGCGGGAATCCCAAGGGCCTGCGCGACTGGGGCGACCTGCTGAAGCCCGGCGTCTCCGTCATCACGCCGAATCCGAAAACCTCGGGCGGTGCACGCTGGAACTATCTGGCCTTCTGGGCCTGGGCGCTGCGTCAGCCCGGCGCCAATGCGGCCAGGGCCGAGGAGGCGACCGGACAGCTCTTCCGGCAGGTGCCCGTGCTCGATACCGGCGCGCGCGGCTCCACCACCACCTTCGTGCAGCGCGCCCAAGGTGACGTGCTGCTCGCCTGGGAGAACGAGGCGCATCTCGCCTTGCAGGAATTCCCGCAGGCGGGGCTGGAGATCGTCTATCCGTCCCTGTCCATCCTGGCCGAGCCGCCGGTGGCCGTCGTCGATCGCAACGTCGAGCGCCGCGGCACCCGCGCCCTGGCCGAGGCCTTCCTGAACCACCTCTACACCGAGGAAGGCCAGCGCATCGCCGCGAAGAACTTCTATCGCCCGCGCGATGCGGCGGTCCTCGCGGCCCATGCCTCGATCTTCCCAAGCCTCGAGCTCGTCACCATCGACGACGTGTTCCACGGCTGGGCGGAAGCGCAGCGGACGCACTTCAACGACGGCGGCGTCTTCGACCGCATCTACCGGCCGGGACGCTAGGTGTCGGCGGGCGCTTCCCTGACGCTCGAGCCGGCCCCGGTCCTCGCCCGGGGCCGGCGGCGTCATGCCTTGCCGGGCTTCGGCGTCTCGCTCGGGCTGACGCTGGCCTGGCTGGGGCTGATCGTGCTGATTCCCCTGGCGGCCCTGGCGATCAAGCCCTGGGAGCTGGGCCTGGCCGGCCTGCTCGACGCGCTGTCCGAGCCCCGCGTCGTGGCCGCCTTCCGCCTTTCCTTCGGCGGCGCGCTGCTGGCCGCACTGGTCAGCGTGCCGCTCGGCCTGCTGCTGGCCTGGGCGGTGACACGCTACCGCTTCCCTGGGCGGCGCCTGCTCGACGCGCTGGTGGACCTGCCCTTCGCCCTGCCGACCGCCGTCGCCGGCCTCGCCCTCACGGCGCTCTTCGCGCCCAATGGCTGGCTGGGCGCGCCACTGGCGCAGTGGTTCGGCTGGCAGGTGGCGTTCAAGCCGGCCGGCGTGGTGGTCGCGCTGATCTTCGTGGCGCTGCCCTTCATCGTCCGCACCGTCGAACCGGTGCTGCGCGATCTTTCGTTCGACGCCGAGGAGGCCGCGGCCACGCTCGGCGCCACGCGGCTGCAGACCATCCGGCGTGTCGTTCTGCCCGCGCTCCTGCCGGCAACGATTACGGGCTTCGGCCTGGGCTTCGCCCGTGCGGTCGGCGAGTACGGAAGCGTCATCTTCATCGCCGGCAACATGCCGATGGTGAGCGAGATCGCGCCGCTGCTCATCGTGGTGAAGCTGGAACAGTTCAACTACGCCGCGGCGGCAGGCATCGGGCTCGCGATGCTGCTGCTCTCCTTCGCCATCCTCCTGGCGCTCAACATCTGGCAGCGCTGGCTGCGGCGGGGCCGGATATGAGCGGCGCCGCGCGACCGGCCGTCGCCGACCCCGCATGGCTTCGCTGGACGGTGGTGACGGCGAGCCTGCTCCTGGCGGTGGCGATCTTCCTGCTGCCGCTGGCCGCCGTCTTCGCGGAGGCGCTGCGGCGCGGCTGGGCGCCCGCGGCCGCCATTGTGGAGGAGGATGCGCTGGCGGCGGTCCGGCTCACCCTTCTGGTCGCGGCCATCGCCGTGCCGGTGAACATGGTCGGCGGCATCGCGGCCGCCTGGGCCATCGCGAAGTTCGACTTCGCGGGCAAGCGCCTACTGGTCACGCTGATCGAGCTGCCCTTCTCGGTCTCGCCCGTCATCTCCGGCCTGGTCTATGTCCTGCTCTTCGGCGCGCAGGGTTATCTCGGGCCCTGGCTGATGGAGCGCGATATCCAGATCGTCTTCGCGCTGCCGGGCCTCGTGCTCGCCACCGTCTTCGTCACCTTCCCCTTCGTCGCGCGCACGCTGATCCCGCTCATGCAGGAGCAGGGGCGCGACGAGGAGGAGGCCGCGGCCACGCTCGGCGCCGGCGGTTGGAACATCTTCCGGCGGGTCACCCTGCCCAACGTGAAGTGGGCGCTGCTGAGCGGCGTTCTGCTCTGCAACGCCCGCGCGATGGGCGAATTCGGCGCGGTCTCCGTCGTCTCCGGCCATATCCGCGGGCAGACCAACACGATGCCGCTGCACGTCGAGATCCTCTACAACGAGTACATGTTCGTGGGCGCCTTCGCGGTCGCCTCCCTGCTCGCGTTGCTAGGTCTCGTCACACTGCTTGCCAAGGCCTCGCTCGAGATCCTGGCCGAGCGTCGTAGAGGAGATGTCGCTTGACGGTCGAAGTGAAAAACCTGGTCCGCCGCTTCGGCGCAACCGCCGCCCTGGAGGGCGTTTCCCTCTCGCTGGACCAGGGCGAGTTCATCGCCCTGCTCGGCCCTTCCGGCTCGGGCAAGACGACGCTGCTGCGCATCCTCGCCGGACTCGACTTCCCCGATGCGGGTGAAGTGCGCATCGCCGGCGCGGATGTCGCAGCGGTGCCGGCGCGCGAGCGCGGGGTGGGCGTCGTCTTCCAGAACTACGCGCTGTTCCGCCATATGAGCGTGGCGGAGAACGTCGCCTTCGGCCTGCGCGTGCGCCCGCGCCGCCATCGCCCGGCCGAGGTCGAGATCCAGCGACGCGTTCGCGAATTGCTGGAACTCGTGCAGATCCCGGAGCTCGCGCGCCGCTATCCCGACCAGATTTCCGGCGGCCAGCGGCAGCGCGTGGCGCTGGCCCGCGCACTGGCCATCGAGCCGCAGCTCCTGCTGCTGGACGAGCCCTTCGGCGCGCTGGACGCGCAGGTGCGCAAGGATGTTCGTCGCTGGGTGCGCGGGCTGCACGAGCGGCTTGGCATCACCTCCATCCTCGTCACCCACGACCAGGAGGAAGCCATGGAGATGGCCGACCGGGTCGCCGTCATGGAGCGCGGCCGCATCGTCCAGCTCGACACGCCCCACGCGCTGCTGCAAGCGCCGGCGACGGCCTTCGTGGCCGGCTTCCTCGGCGAGGCGACGCGGCTGCCGCTGTGCATCGAGGGTGGCGTCGCGCGGCTGGCGGAATTCGGACTGGACGATATTCACCTCGAACTGCCGGATGGCGAGGCGGTGCTTTTCCTGCGGCCCCACGAGGTGCGGATCGAGCCGTCTCAGGCCGGTCCGGCCTTCATTCGCTTCGTTCGGCCCGAAGGCTCGAGCCGCTCGCGCATTCTCGCCGAAGTGGGTGGCCGGATCATCGAGGGAACTGGCGGTGCCGGGTTCGCGCGTGGTGACACCTGTCGTATTCGGCTCGTCTCCGGCACGGTGTTCCACGGCGACGGATCGAGCCACCGTTGGGAGCGCCAGGGGGCCTTGGCGACAGGCTGATCTGCCGGGAACGGTGCCCATGACAGGACGGCGTCCCGAGGTAAATTTTAACGTTCAGTAACAGATTTTTCCATATTTAACTTTTTTAAATTGCTATTTTGTATTGCCGAATGGCATTGCGGCTCATCGCTGCCAGCCACGATGCTCGTCTGGCCGCGCCAAAGCGAGTTTCGGATTACGAGGCGGTGCGCCGTACAGGGGATGGCCGCCCCGCCATTTTCATAGACGAAGACTATGATGCCCCCGCCGTTGCTGGTCACCGCCACCTGATCACGACGGCCTGGGCGATGCCCGGATTTCAGCGCGAACTTTTCGCGCGACGCCCGAAGAAAGCCTGGACAAAGGCGAGAGTCATATTCACTATCTTAAAATGCTTTATAATTTTTCCACATTGCACAACTGCTGTATGACTCTCCGACAGACTTCCGAGTTGCCCGATGGACCGGTACGCGCGGGCAACCCACACGATGGCGAGATGATGCTCAGCGAGTTCGATGCGCCTCGCGTCTGGCTCCCGGACGGCGCGCACTCGCTCGTCCCACCAGGGATCGTGCTGCTCGTCGCCCTTCTCGCCCTGACGTGACCGCCGCTCGACCCGCTTTCGCTCCGAAAGGGATATTCCCATGAGCTACGAGACACTGACGCTGCATCGCGTCTCGCCGCATGTCGGTGCCGAGGTGCGGGACATCGACATCACCCGCCCCCTCATCAATCGACAGGTCGAGGAACTGCACCGCGCGCTCGGCGAATTCGGCGTGCTGTTCTTCCGGGAGCAGCGCTTCGACCACGACAGCCAGAAGCGCTTCGGCCGCTATTTCGGCGAGCTCGACATCCACCCCAACACGCCCGGGCCCGAGGGCCATCCCGAGATCCTGCCCATCCATGCCGACGCGCAATCCAAGGTCATCGCCGGCGAGAAATGGCACAGCGACGTCTCCTGCTTCCAGGAGCCCCCGCTCGGCTCGATCCTGCACATCCACACCACCCCGCCCTTCGGCGGCGACACGCTCTTCGCCAGCCTGGCCGCGGCCTATGACGCGCTGTCCCCGCGGCTGAAGACCTATCTCGAAGGGCTGACCGCGCTGCATTCCGGCGAGCGCAACTACCGCCGCCGCAACGCGCTGCACGGCATCGACGATCGCGGCCGCGTCTTCCCCAGCGCGGTGCATCCGGTGGTGATCCGCCACCCGATCTCGGGCCGCAAGGGCCTCTACGTGAACCGCCTCTTCACCACCCGCATCAATGAGGTGAGCGAGGAGGAGAGCGAGGCGATCCTCAACCACCTCTACCAGCACGCCGAGAAGCCGGACTTCCAGATCCGCTTCCACTGGCAGCCGCATTCCGTCGCCTTCTGGGACAACCGCGCGGTGCAGCACCTCGCGATCTGGGACTACTTCCCGCATGTCCGCAGCGGCTCGCGCGTCACCGTCAAAGGCCAGGGGCTCGCGGCATGAGGGCGACCCGGCGCGGCGTGCTGGGCGGCGCGGCCGCCGCATCCTTCCATGGTTCCGCGAGGGCGCAGGAGAGCCGCGAGCTGCGGATCGCCGTGCAGTTCGGCATCACCTACCTGCCCCTCACCGTGATCCGCGAGCAGCGACTCATCGAGCAGCAGGCGCGCGCCGACGGCCTGCCCGAGCCGAATGTCAGCTGGATCCAGGTGAGCGGCGGCGCGGCGATGAACGACGCGCTGCTCTCGGGAAATCTCGACATCGCCTCGGCGGGCATCCCGCCCGTGGTGCTGCTCTGGGCGCGCAGCCGGAACAATCTCAAGGCCCACGCCATCTCCTCTCTGGTGGCGGCGCCCCTCTGGCTGAACACGCGCAATCCGGCGGTGCGCACGCTGCGCGACTTCACGCCGCAGGACCGCATCGCCCTGCCGGCGGCGCGCGTCTCCTTCCAGGCCATCACGTTGCAAATGGCCGCCGAGAAGGAATTCGGCCCCGGCCAGCATGCGCGGCTGGACCCGCTCACGGTGAGCCTGCCGCATCCGGACGCGACGGCCGCGCTGATCGGCGGCCGGAGCGAAATCACCGCGCATTTCGGCAACCCGCCCTTCCAGAACCAGCAGCTCCAGCACGAGGGCATCCGCCGCGTCCTCTCGTCCTATGACGTGGTGGGCGCCCCGCACAGCGTGACGCTGCTCTACGCCACGCAGCGCTGGCGCGATGCCAATCCGCGCACGCTGCGCGCCATCCGCGCCGCGCAGGAGACGGCCAATGCCTGGATCGCCGCCAATCCGCGCGCGGCGGCCGAGCTCTACGTCCGCGCCGAGCGCTCCTCGCTCAGCGTGGATTTCGTGGAGGCGCTGATCCGCGACCCCGAGCACCACTTCACGACCCAGCCCCAGGGCGTGCTGCACTTCGCCCGGTTCCAGCATCACACGGGCCAGATCCCCGTCCGCATCGAATCCTGGAAGGATATCTTCTTCCCCGAGGCGCATGATGGCCCTGGAAGCTGAGCCGCCGGTCCTGGCGCTGGAGCGGGTCACGATCCGCTTCGGCGCCGTCACCGCCGTCGAGGAGGTGGACATCGTCGTGCGAAGCGGCGAGCGGCTGATCCTCGTGGGCCCTTCCGGCTGCGGGAAATCCACGCTCCTCGGCGCGATCGGCGGCTTCCTGCGGCCGAGCGAGGGGCGCGTACTGCTGGACGGCGTGCCGGTGCGTCGCCCGGGGCCTGACCGGATGATGGTCTTCCAGGAATTCGAACAGCTCCTGCCTTGGAAGAGCGTCGCGGCCAATATCGCCTATCCGCTGCGCCTGGCCGGCATCGGGCGCGAGGAGGCGCGCGCCCGGGCGGAACTCCTGATCCGTCAGGTCGGCCTGACGGGCTTCGGCGACGCCTTTCCGCACACGCTCTCGGGCGGCATGAAGATGCGCGTCGCCATCGCGCGCGCGCTCGCCGTCCGCCCACGTCTGCTGCTGATGGACGAGCCCTTCGCGGCCCTCGACGCGCTCACGCGGCGGCGGATGCAGCAGGAGCTGCTGCGCCTGTGGCAGGAGCACGGCTTCACCCTGCTCTTCGTCACGCACTCCATCGAGGAGGCGGTGCTGCTCGGCAGCCGCATCCTGGTCCTCTCGCCGCATCCCGGCCGCGTGCAGGCCGAGCTGCCGGTGCCCGCCGCCCCAGCGGAGCGCGGCGGGCTGGAAGCCGAGCTGAGCCAGTTGCTGCTGCCCGAGACCGCCGATGTTTGACGGCACGCGCCCCATCCCAGCGGCCGGCGAAGCCCGCTGGCGACCGCTCCTGCGCCGCGCCGGGGTGCTGTTGGTGCTGGCCCTGGCCTGGGAGCTCTATGGCCGCTGGATCGCCAACGATCTCATCTTCCCGACCTTCCTCGACACCATCGCCGCCTTCTGGCGAATGACCGTCACGGGCGAGCTGCCGGCACGCGCCGCGGCCTCGCTGGAGGTCCTGGCCATGGGCTATGCCGCCGGCCTGGCGCTGGCGGCGGTGCTGGTGACCTTCGCGGTCGCGAGCACCTTCGGCAGCGAGCTGCTCTCCACCCTCACCGCCATGTTCAACCCTCTGCCGGCCATCGCGCTGCTGCCGCTGGCGCTGCTCTGGTTCGGCCTCGGCGCACCGAGCCTGGTCTTCGTGATTACGCATTCCGTGCTCTGGGCGGTGGCGCTCAACGCGCATTCCGGCGTGCGCGCCATCCCGCCGACGCTGCGCCGCGTGGGCGAGAATCTCGGCCTGCGCGGCTGGCGCCTGACCTTGCACATCCTGGCACCGGCCGCCCTACCCGCCATCATCGCCGGCCTCAAGATCGGCTGGGCCTTCGCCTGGCGCACGCTGATCGCGGCCGAGCTGGTCTTCGGCACCAGCTCGCGCTCGGGCGGCCTCGGCTGGCTGATCTTCGAGCGCCGCAACAACCTGCAGATCGACGAGGTCTTCGCCGGCCTGCTCGCCGTCATCGCCATCGGCCTCGTGGTCGAGGGCGTGCTTTTCCGCGCCTTGGAGCGCCGCACCGTCGATCGCTGGGGCCTGCAGCGGTGATGTTTTCCTTCCTGGAGTTCTTCCGATGAGTTCGACCGCCGATCCGCTGTACCCGCTCTTCCGCAGCGTGAATGAGAACTGCCTCAGGGACCGGCCGCGTTCTTATCCCGATCTCTTCGCCGGAGCGCGGGCATGATGCGCCGCCGCAGCCTGATCGCCGGCCTGACCGGCGCACCGCTCCTGGCCCGGGCGGCCGCGCCGGCGGCCTGGCCCACGCGCCCCGTGCGGATCATCGTGCCCTTCGCGGCCGGCGGCTCCGTCGATGTGATGGGCCGCGTCATCGCCACGCGCCTGCAGGAACGCTCCGGCCAGACGGTCACGGTGGAGAACCGCAGCGGTGCCAGCGGCACCATCGGCGGCATCGCGGTGTCGCAGGCCGCCCCTGACGGACACACGCTGTTGGTCTCGGCCAGCATCCAGACCGTGGCGCGGCTCGTGATGCGCAGTCCCGGCTACGATCCGCTGACCGACCTGCGGCCCATCGCGCGCACCGGCCAGGGCGCCTGCCTCCTCGCCATCAACCGCAACCGGCCGCAGACGACCCTGGCCGAGCTGGCGGAGGCGGCACGCGCCAATCCGCGCGAGTGGTCCTTCGGCCTCGGCTCACTCGGCTCGGCCGGTCATCTGGCGACGCTCGAGCTGATCCGGCAGATCGGCGCGGACCTCGCGATGGCGCCTTATCGCGGCACCGCGCCCGCTTTGGCCGATCTGCTCGGCGGCAGCATCGGTGCGCTGATGGACCCCGTGCTGGCGATGCTGCCGCCGGTCCGCTCGGGCTCGTTGCGAGGCCTGGCCGTCACCTCGCCCCGCCGGCTCGACGCGGCGCCCGAGATCCCGACCACGGCCGAGGGCGGCTTCCCGAGCGTGGACGTTCACACCTGGTGGGCGGTCTGGGGCCCGGCCCGCCTGCCGGATGAGATCGCCTCGCGGGTCGCGGAAGAGATCGGCGCGATCCTCGGCGAGGAGGCCGTGAAGGCCCGCCTCGCCGGGCTCGGCATCCAGCCGCTCTTCGAGACGGGCACCGCGCTGGATGCGTACATCGCGCAAGACTTCCAGCGGGCGGAAGCGCTGCTGCGCCTGGCCCAGGTCCAGCCGGAATGAGTGGCGCGCAACCCTGGCGCCTGAGCGGCGGGCGATGTCGGCGCTGCCGTCCCTCCCCATCCGCCCATCACCCTCTTCGAAAGCCCCTCCATGAACCAGATCAGCACCCCTGAGCGCCGCGGCGCGGAATTCCTCTCCCTCCTGCGCAACGGCCCGCCCGAGCGCACCCCTGAGCAGGAGCGGTTGCATCGCAAGCAGCGCCTCGCCGCGACCTTCCGGCTCTTTGCGCGCTACGGCTACGACCAGGGCCTTGCCGGCCACGTGACGGCGCGCGACCCGATCAAGCCCGATCATTTCTGGGTGAATCCGCTCGGCTTCCACTTCAGCCGCATCCGCGTCTCCGACCTCATCCTCGTCAATGACGAGGGCGAGGTGGTCGAGGGCGACCACGCGGTGAACCGGGCGGCCTTCGCCATCCACTCGGCGATCCATGCGGCGCGTCCCGACGTGGTGGCCGCCGCGCATACCCATTCGACCCACGGCAAGGCCTGGTCGGCCCTCGGCCGGCCGCTCGATCCGCTGACGCAGGATTCCTGCGCCTTCTACGAGGCGCATGCGGTGTTCGACGACTTCACCGGCGTGGTGCTGGACCAGTCGGAGGGCAGGCGCATCGCCGAGGCGCTGGGGCCGCACAAGGCCGCGATCCTGAAGAACCACGGCCTGCTGACGGTCGGCCATACGGTGGAAGCCGCGGCCTGGCGCTTCATCGCACTGGACAACGCCGCGCGCGCGCAGCTGCTGGCCGAGGCGGCCGGCACGCCTCAGCCGATCCCGCACGACGTCGCTAAGCTCACGGAGACGCAGGTGGGCAGCGAGCGCGGCGGAATCCTCAGCTTCCATCCGCTCTGGGACAAGATCACGACGGAGGAGCCCGATCTGCTGAGCTGATCGCTTCGACCCGGCCGCGCACCGGCCGGGCCTCTTCCCTTGTCGTCTCAACCGATGCGTATCTCGTGGCAACAAGATCGGCCACCCGCGATTCCTGATGGAGCCTCGCGGCTTCGTGGAATTTCCGTGCTAACCAGGAATCCATGGAATCGCCCGAGAACCGCCATCGCCTCCGCTCCAGCATTCTCGATACGGTGGGCGACACGCCCACCGTGCTGCTGCCGCGCCTCATGGCCGAGGAGAAGCTGCCCGCCCGCCTTGCGCTCAAGCTGGAATTCTTCAACCCGGGCGGGTCGGTGAAGGACCGCATCGGCCTGGCCATGGTCGAGGCCGCCGAGGCCGCCGGCATCATCGCGCCCGGACGCTCCACCATCATCGAGCCGACCTCGGGCAATACCGGCATCGCTCTGGCCGTCGTCGCCGCCGCCAAGGGCTACCGGCTGATCGTCGTCATGCCCGACGCCGCTTCCATCGAGCGGCGCAAGATGATGCGGCTGCTGGGCGCGGAGCTGGAGCTCACTCCCGGCAAGAAGGGCATGGCCGCCGCTATCGCCCGCGCCGACGAAATCCTCGCCACGACGCCGGGCGCCTGGATCGCCCGGCAGTTCGACAATCCGGCCAATCCCGACATCCACGTCCGCACCACCGCCGAGGAGATCTGGCGCGACACCGCCGGCGAGGTGGATGCGATCGTGGGAGGCATCGGCACAGGCGGCACGCTGACCGGCATCGCCCGCGCGCTGAAGCCGCGCAAGCCGGGCCTGCGCGTCATCGGCGTGGAACCCGCCGAGAGCGCCGTGCTGAACGGCGACGAGCCGGGGCCGCACCTCATCCAGGGCATCGGCGCGGGCTTCAGGCCTGGCGTGCTGGATCTTGCCAACCTCGACGGCGTGGAGCGTGTGGCCGAGCGTGCCTCCTTCGCTGCCGCCCGCGCGGTGGCCCGGCTGGACGGCGTGCCCGTCGGCATCTCCACCGGCGCGGTGCTGGCGGCCATGATGCGGATCGCCCGGCAGCCGGGGATGGAGGGCAAGCTGATCGTCGGCATCGCCGCCTCCTTCGCCGAGCGCTACCTCTCGACCGAGCTCTTCGAAGGCCTGTAGCGCCGCCGGGATCAGCGATGCGCCGCGGAGGCGCGCGAGATCCTCGGGCTCGATGGCGCCCGGACTACGCGTGATCAGCAGGGCGTAGTTGGCCAGGGTGCGTTCGGGTGCGCTCCAGTAGCGCTGCAACCTCGGAAGCCGTGCAAGGCGGCTTGACGCTCAGCCACGCGAAAACGATCCGGCACGCATGCCCACACCTGGTTGCCGCCCCTGCTGTTCCAGCCACGTCTTTGGCCCGCTGCGACGGGCGCGCGAGGCGCGGGCAAGGCTGATCCCCGGCATCGCCGCAAGCGGGATGACCACCGCACCGACCGTCCGGAAGTTCCGCCTGGGGATCCATGGCGGCGCTGGGCGCACGGTCGGCGCGCTGCTCTCCGGCGTCATGGCGGCGGCGGTGTCGGTCTGGATGAGTGACCGGTCACGGGATTTTCACAATTAGAAATGTTATTTTACCGAACATCTGCATTTTCGATGCCGTGATCCCCACGTCTCCTTGAGGCCAAAAGGTCTTATCTTGAAGTTAATTAGTGTTTTTCAATTAATTAATCCGAAATAATTTCACTATAAAAAATAGCGCATAAGTTTGACCAACGATGAAATCTGCGTAGTCTCGGGTTATGCGCAACTCCCATGGTCTCCGCATCGATCGGGTCTCCTTCGTCAGGCACGGCGTCAGGACCGGGTGTCGTCGCCGCTGACGATCACGCCTGCAACGCCTCGACCGCGACCCGTCCCTTTCGGAGCTCCCATGGAAATCCTCCTCCTTACCCAACAGTTGGGCGTCCCCGTCCTCACCGTCTTCCTCGTCTCGATGGCGGCCTTCGGCGTCACCTTGCAGGTCGCCTTCCCGCCGCCGCATGGAAGCATCGAGGAGGCCGTCCTCGCCGCCGGCGCCATGATGTGAGCCCGCCTCTGTCCGAGAGCGAGATCGAGGGCCTTTCCCCGCCCGCTATCCTCTCGATCCTGCTGGCTCGCTATCCCGGACGGGTCGCCATCCTGTCCTCCTTCGGCACCGAGGCCGCCATCCTGCTGCACATGGCGGCGCTGGTGGATCGCAGCCTCCCCGTCCTCTTCCTCGACACCGAGCGGCACTTCCCGGAGACGATTGCGCATCGGGATGCCCTTGCCCGCCGCCTGGCGCTGACCGGCCTGCGCGACATCCACCCTGATCCCTCGGAGGTAGCGGCGGAAGATCCGCTGGGCGCGCTATGGTCCTCGGCGCCGGACGCCTGCTGCGCGCTGCGCAAGGTCCGCCCGCTGGAGCGGGCCCTGGCCGGCTTCGACGTCGTCGTGGACGGTCGCAAGCGTTACCACGGCGCGGAGCGCACCGCGTTGTCTCCCGTGCGCGAAGAGGGTGGGCGCCTGCGCGTCTCGCCCCTGATGAGCTGGGACGCCGAAGAGCTCGAGCATTATCGCCTTCGCCATGACCTGCCGGCCCATCCGCTGGCGGCGCAAGGCTACGCCTCGGTCGGCTGCCAGCCCTGCACCAGCCCGGTCGCCACCGGCGAAGCCCCGCGCGCCGGGCGATGGCGCGGCACCGGGAAGACCGAATGCGGCATCCACTTCACACCTCCCTCCTCCCTGAAAGCGAATAGTCACACCATGGACGATCTCGACCAGCTGGAGGCCGACAGCCTCTTCATCCTGCGGGAAGCCTATAGCCGCGTCCGTCCGCTTGCCCTGCTCTGGTCGCTCGGCAAGGACAGCAACGTCCTGATCTGGCTCGCGCGGAAGGCCTTCCTCGGTCGCGTGCCGTTTCCGGTGATGCATCTCGACACGGGACTCGAATTTCCCGAGGCCTATGCGTTCCGCGAGCGCTATGCCGTTGAATGGGGACTGGAGCTCATCTCCGACCCTTGCCCGCCTTTGGAGGCGACCGATCCGACGCTGCCGCCGGCCAGTCGCGTGGCCGCCCGAAAGACCGAAGGTCTGCGCGCCGCCGTGCAGCGCTACGGGCTGAACGGCGTGATCGCCGGCATCCGTCGCGACGAGCAGGCGACGCGCGCCAAGGAACGCATCGTCAGCCCCCGCGCCGAGGACGGCAACTGGGAGTTCCGCGACCAACCGCCGGAATTCTGGGACCTCTACAACCTCGACAAGCCGCCCGGTTCACACGTGCGGATCCATCCGCTGCTGCGTTGGACCGAGCTCGACGTGTGGCGCTACATCGCGCGCGAGAACATCCCCGTCTGCGACCTGTATTTCGCGCGGGAAGGTCGGCGCTTCCGCTCGCTCGGCGAGATCGGCATCACGCAGCCCATCTCGAGCCTGGCGGCCGATATCCCCGCCATCCTCGCCGAGCTGCGCGCCACGACCGAGCCGGAGCGCGCCGGCCGCAGCATGGACAACGAGACCGAAGATGCCTTCGAGCGCCTGCGCGTCGGAGGCTATCTGTGAGCGCGCCGGGAGAGCTGAATCCTCCGGCCGTGGGGGATGACCAGGCGGTGGTGGACCGGCGCGATGCGGCGCTCACCGCGTCCCGCGCGGGCGAGGCCGCCTTCGCGCTCAAGGACGTGGCCTTCCCCGTGGTGATCGTGGGCCATGTGGACCATGGCAAGTCCACGCTGGTCGGGCGCCTGCTGCACGATACCGGCGCGATCCCGGCGGCGCGCATCGCGGCGCTGCGCGAGCAGTCCTCGAAGCGCGGCCTCGACCTCGAATTTTCCTTCCTCCTGGACAGCCTGCAGATCGAGCGCGACCAGGGCATCACGGTGGATGCGGCGCAAGTCTGGTTCCGCGGCGCCGAGCGGCGCTACGCGGTGCTCGACGCGCCGGGCCATGCGGAATTCCTGCGCAACATGGTGACCGGCGCGGCCCAGGCCGAAGCGGCGGTGCTCGTGGTGGATGCCGAGCAGGGCGTGGGCGAGCAGACGCGCCGCCACCTCTACCTGCTCTCCATCCTCGGCGTCGGGAACATCGTCGTCGCCGTGAACAAGATGGACCGGGTCGATTGGAGCGAGGGGCGCTTCGCGGCGTTGCGCACGGAGCTGGCGCAATATCTCGGCGCGCTCGGCCTCGCGGCGGTGCATGTCGTCCCGCTCTCCGCCCGCCACGGCGACAATGTCGTGGCGCGGAGCGAGGCGGCGCCCTGGTATGCCGGGCCGAGCCTGATCGCCGCACTCGACGGATTGCCGCCGCGGCCCCGCCCCCACGACCTGCCGCTGCGCCTGCCGGTGCAGGACGTCTATCGCCTGGGCGAGCGACGCGTGCTGGTCGGGCGGGTGGAGACGGGCCGCATCGGCGTGGGCGACGAGGTGCTGCTCGCCCCCGGTGGCCGCCGGGCCAGGGTGCTGAGCCTGGAACGCTGGGGCGGCGAACCGCGCCTCGGCGCGGGCTCCGGCGAGAGCGTCGCCGTGGTGCTGGACCGCGACGTCTTCGCCGAGCGCGGCCAGGTGCTGGGCGCGGCCCTCGCTCCGCCTTCGGAGGCGCATGCGGTGACGGTCCGCCTCTTCTGGCTCGACGCCGAGCCGCTGCTCCAGGGCGAGCGACTGACGCTACGTCATGGCACCGCCGAGACGCGCGCGGCGGTCGAGGCCATCGAGGCCGTCATCGACGTCGACACGCTAACCTCGGTCCCGGCCGAACGGCTGGAACGGAACGGCGTGGCACGCGCGCGCCTGCGGGCCCGCCGGCCGCTGGCGCTCGACACTTACGGCGCGAGTCCGCAGACGGGGCGCGGCGTGCTGGTGCGCAACCACCGCATCGTCGGCGGCTTCGTGGTGGAAGCGGTGGAGTTGGCCGGCAGCAATCTCACGGCCGTCGAGGCGCCTCTCACGGCCGAGGAGCGCGCGCGGGTGAACGGGCATCGCGGCGGCGTGCTCTGGCTGACCGGACTGTCCGGCTCGGGCAAGAGCACGCTGGCGACGCGCGCCGTGCGCGAGCTGGCGGCGCGCGGCATCCAGGCCACGCTGCTGGACGGCGACAATCTGCGCCGCGGGCTGAACCGCGACCTCGGCTTCCGGCCGGAGGACCGCGCGGAGAACGTGCGCCGCACGGCCGAGGCGGCGGCGCTGATCGCGGATGCCGGGCTCGTCGCGGTGGTGGCGCTGATCTCTCCCCTCTCGGCGCACCGCGCGGAGGCGCGGCGGATCGCCGGCGACCGGTTCCGCGAGGTGTATCTCTCGACCGATCTGGCGACCTGCGAGGCGCGCGACCCCAAGGGCCTCTACCGCCGCGCGCGCGAGGACCGGCTCGCGGATTTCACGGGCATCTCCGCGCCCTACGAGGCCCCGCACGAGGCGGAGCTCGTGCTCGACACCGGGCAGCTCGACGAGGCGCTGTGCACGCGTCGCCTCGTGACGCTGGCGCTGGAGGCCTTCGGCACCGGCGTCGCGGCCGGGCATGCGGCATGACCCATGCCATCAGCTTCCTGGAGGTCGGCCGGGCGATCGATGGATCGCATAAATTATTGTGGAATTAAAATTGAACTATTTTCTGTGATATTTATCTTGACGAACCATCCTATTCGTCGCGTAATCGCCCCGTCGCATTGGCGATGACCCAACCCGGATCTGAGGAGGACGACGATATGCCCGCCATCGCTCACCTCGCCGCTCCCTATGCGAGCATGCGCCGGATGACTGTTGCGATGCGCTGTCCGGCCTGTCGTCGCGGCTAAGCCGCCGACCCCTCCCCTTTCCGAAGCCGCCATCCGGGCGCCGCATCCCGCGGCGCAGGAGAAACGCATGCGCCTTTCAAATCCCCTGATGGAGGACGCCACCTTCATCGCCATCGCCGCCTCTGGAGATGCCGGCTGGTTCCTCGCCGGCTTCGGTGCGCGCGTCGAGGAATTCGACCGCGATCGCCACGGCGGCAGGACGGAGGACGAGCGCATCGAACGCCGTCCGGTCCGCTTCTTCTCCCTCTTCTCCCGCCTGTTCGCTCGCTGAGCGCCCCGAGGAATCCCGAGATGACCCACAAGCCCGAGACCCTGGCCCTCCATGCGGGCTGGCGCAGCGACCCCGCCACCCATGCCGTCGCGGTACCGATCTACCAGACGAGCTCCTACCAGTTCGACGACAGTGGCCATGCCGCGCGTCTCTTTGCCCTGGAGGAGCTCGGCAACGTCTACACACGCATCAACAACCCCACGAGCGACGTGCTCGAGCAGCGCATCGCGGCGCTCGAAGGCGGCGTCGCCGCGCTGGCGGTGGCTTCGGGCCAGGCGGCCTCGGCCTTCGCCGTGCAGAATCTCGCCAGGGCCGGCGACAACATCGTCAGCAGCACCGACCTGTACGGCGGCACCTGGAACCTCTTCGCCAATACGCTGAAGGATCAGGGCATCGAGGTCCGCTTCGTGGACCCCGCCGATCCCGAAAATTTCCGCCGCGCCACGGATGCCCGCACGCGTGCCTATTACGCGGAGACCCTGCCCAATCCGAAGCTGGAGGTCTTCCCCATTGCCGAGGTCGCGGCCATCGGCCGGCCGCTCGGCATTCCGCTGATCGTGGACAACACGACGGCGCCGCTGCTGGTGAAGCCCTTCGAGCATGGCGCCGCGGTCGTGGTGCACTCGCTCACCAAGTACATCGGCGGGCACGGCACCAGC
>NZ_CBDDFJ010000042.1:0-107182 GCF_965227005.1 Roseococcus sp. | reverse complement strand
TCTCGCAGGAGCTGGGCGGCAAGTCGGCCAATATCCTGCTGGCGGATGTCGACTTCCAGGCGGCCGTGACCAAGGGCGTGGTCGGGATGATGGGCAATAGCGGGCAGTCCTGCAACGCGCCCACGCGCATGTTCGTCCCCGCCGAGCGCCACGAGGAGGCCAAGGCCATCGCCAAGGCGGCGGCCGAGAAGCTCGTCGTTGGCGACGTGAACGACCCCAAGAGCAATCTCGGCCCCGTGGTCAGCGGCGTGCAGTTCGAGAAGATCCAGGGCCTGATCCAGAAGGGCATCGAGGAAGGCGCGGAGCTGGTGACGGGCGGCCCCGGCCGGCCGGAGAACCTCAACCGCGGCTATTTCGTGCGCCCCACGATCTTCGCCGGCGTGCGCAACGACATGACCATCGCGCGCGAGGAGATCTTCGGGCCGGTGCTCTCGATCATTCCTTACAAGGACGAGGCCGAGGCCGTGCAGATGGCCAACGACACCATCTACGGCCTCGCGGCCTATGTGCAGTCGGGCGATGTCGAGAGCGCGCGCCGGATCTCGTCGCAGATGCGCGCGGGCAACGTGTTCATGAACTATCCCGTCGGCGACACGGCCGCGCCCTTCGGCGGCTACAAGCAGTCGGGCAACGGGCGCGAATACGGCAAGTGGGCGCTGGACGACTTCACGGAGATCAAGGCGGTCATCGGCTACCAGGCCGCCTGAGTTCCGCTACGGCGCCGCATCCGTTCGGGTGCGGCGCCTCCCGGCCTTGCGCGACATCAGGGGCCGAGGTTCTTCTCGCTCGCCCCGGCCTCGACCCAGCCCTGGACGTAGCCCACCTTCACCGCCACCAGCACTAGCGCGGCGAAGGGCGCGGCGAGCACCACGCCGATCAGCCCGAAGCCCGAACCCATCAGCGCCTGGGCGCCCAGCAGATAGGCCGGCGGCAGATGGGCCGTGCGGCTCTGCACCATCGGCGTGAGCAGGTTGCCCTCGACGTTCTGCGACACGATGAAGAGCCCGATCACCCAGGGCACCAGCGCCGGATCCTGGCCGAGCGCCACCAGCAGCGCCGGCACGACGGAAATCAGCGGGCCGATATAGGGGATGAAGCCGAAGATCGCGGCGATCAGCCCCAGCAGCCCGGCCATCGGCACGCCGAGCGCCCAGAGCCCGCCGCCGATGAAGATGCCCGTCACCACCATCGCGAAGAGCTGGCCCAGCAGCCAGCCGCGCAGGATCTGCCCGGCCTCGTTCATCAGGGTCAGGAAGCGCGGGCGCGCGGCGGGCGCGACGAGCGCCAGGGCCGCCTTGCGATAGGGGGCCGGATCGCTCGCCAGATAGAGGCCGAGCAGCAGGATGAGCACCACGTCGCCCAGCCCGCCCAGCAGCCCGCCCAACCCGCTGAAGGCATAGGTGGCCGCCTGTCCGGCCACGTCGGGCGAGGGGATGAGGCGGCGCGGATCCACCTGTTCGGTGATCCAGCGGCCCCAGCTGTAATCCGCCAGGCGGGCCTTCACGCGATCCACCAGGCCGGGAAGTTCCTGCCGGAAGCTGTCCACCTGTCCGGTGAGCGCGTCGGAGGCGAACCAGATCGCGACGGCGACCAGCGCCAGCGCCAGCAGCGAGACGATCATCACGCCCCAGCCCCGGCCGATCCCCAGGCGCATCGCGATGGGCACGGCCAGGGCGCGCAGGGCCACCGCCAGCAGCGCGCCGGCGAAGACGACCAGCAGCACCCCCGGCGCCAGAATGAAGAGCGCCAGCAGGGCGGCCAGGAGGACGAGCGCGGAAATCATGGAGCGGGACATGCGCGCTGAATGACGCGCAAGCCGCGCGGTTGCCCCGGCTTCCAAAAAAGGGAGGCGCGGCCTTCCTGGCCCCCTAATCCAGCCGGATATTCGCCGCTTGCGCGACCTCGCGGAAGCCCGCGATGTCGCGCGCCAGCACCTCCGCATAATGCTGCGGGGTCGAGCCGCCGGGCACGGCGCCCTCGGCCTCGTAGATGCGCCCCACATCGGCCTCGGCGAGGCTGGCCGCGATGGCCGCGTTGAGGATCCGCAGGGGCTCGGCCGGGATGCCGCGCGGGCCGAGCAGGCCCCACCAGATGGAGGATTCGTAGTCGATGCCCGTCGCCTCCTTCACGGTGGGGGCGGGCGGGCTGCCGGCGGGCGCGCCGGTGCCGCAATAGGCGAGCAGGCGCACGCGATTCTCGCGGATGGCGGCCGAGGCGCTGGCCATGGTCGTGATCAGCATCGGCACGTGGCCGGCGATGAGGTCGGTCACGGCGGGCGGCATGCCGCGATAGGGCACGTGGTTCAGTCTGAGCCCGGCGCGCAGCGCGAAGAGCTCGGTGACGAAGTGGTTGATCCCGCCGGGGCCCGAGCTTGCGAAATCCACCTCGCCCGGATGGGCGCGGCAATAGGCGACGAGCTCCTGGATGGTGCGGGGCGGGAAGTTCGGATTGGTCAGCACCAGGAAGGGCGCGCGAGCGAGCAGCGAGACCGTGTCGAAGCTGCCGATGGCGTCATAGGGCGTGCGCTGGATGGCCGCCGAGGCGGCGAAGCTGCTGCTCGACACCATGAGCGTGTAGCCGTCGGGCGCGGCCTGCGCGACCTGCGCCGCGCCGATCGAGCCGCCGGCGCCGGCCCGGTTCTCGATGACCACCGGCTGGCCGAGGCGCTGCTGCATCTTCTCGGCGAGCGGGCGCGCGATGACGTCGTTCGAGCCGCCGGGCGGGAAGGGGACGACGATGCGCACGGGCCGCTGCGGCCAGGCGGCCTGCGCTTGGGCGATGGCCGGGGTGGCGAGCAGCGCGAGGGCTGTACGACGCTTCATGATGGTTCCTCCGCGCGCAGTCTGGACCAGCGCGCGGTGGCGGTCACGGGCCTCAGCGCATCGGCGGCGAGAACATCATCCCGCCCTGGTTCCACAGCGCGTTCAGCCCGCGGGGCAGCCGCACCGGGCTGTTCGCGCCCAGGTGACGGTCATAGATCTCGCCGTAATTCCCGACGGCCTTGATGGCGTTGTAGATCCAGCGCCGGTCCATCCCGAGGGCCGGACCCAGATCGCCCGTCTGCCCCAGCAAACGCCGGATCGCCGGGCGCGGGCTGTTCAGCATCTCGTCGACATTGGCCTGGGTCACGCCCAGCTCCTCCGCCTCGATCAGCGCATAGGCGACCCATTTCACAATATCGAACCACTGGTCGTCGCCATGGCGTACGGCCGCCGCATAGGGCTCCTTGCTGATGCGGTCGGGCAGCAGAGTGAAGCTCTCGGGGTTGGGGAAGGCCGCGCGGATGGCGGCGAGCTGCGCGGCGTCGCCCGTGAAGCTGTCGCAGCGCCCGGCCTCGAAGGCGCGCCGCGCCTCGTCCTTGTCGGCGAAGACCACGGGCGTGAAGCGGATATTCGCCGCCCGCGACCAGTCCTGCAGGTTGAGCTCATGCGTGCTGGCCGAGGTGAAGCAGATCGAGGCGCCGTCCAGCTGCGCGGCCCGTGCGACGCCGCTATCCGCGCGCACCAGGAAGCCCTGACCGTCGTAGAAGTTCGGCGCGGCGAAGTTGAGGCCGTTGGTCACGTCGCGCAGATAGGTCACGGTCGTGGTGCGGCTCAGCAGGTCGATCTGGCCGGTGGAGAGCGTGGGGAAGCGGTTCTGGCCGGTGAGCGGATGCCAGGCGACGCGGCGGCCATCGCCCAGCACGGCGGCGGCGACCGCGCGGCAGAAATCGGCGTCCATGCCCTGCCACTCGCCGCGGCTGTCCGGCTGGGACCAGGCGGGGTCGCCCGTGGAGATGCCGCAGGCAAGCTGCCCGCGCGCGCGCACGGTGGTCAGCGTCGGCCCGGTCGAGACCGCGTTCTGCGCCTGGACCGTCGTCGCGAGGAGCAGCAGGGTTGCGGCGATGCGCTTGAGCATGGAGGTGATCCTGAGCTGGGATCAGCATTCCTGGCCCATCCGATGGCACGATCCTAGCCATTTCGAAGGCGGTTTCATTGGCCTCGACGCGGGACGTGCCCGTATAGGAGGCAGGGGACATCAGGTCCCAGGGGGGGAATATCATGGGTATTCTTTGGGTCATCATCATCGGCGCGATCGCCGGCTGGCTCGCCGGGCTGGTGGTGAAGGGCGTGGGCTTCGGCCTGATCGGCAATATCATCGTCGGCATCCTCGGCGCCTTCGTGGCGGGATATCTCTTCCCGCAGCTGGTGTTGATTCTGGGCGGCGGGACGATCGGCGTGATCCTCGCCTCCGCCGCGGGCGCGGTGGTGCTGCTCGTGATCGTCGGGCTTATCCGCCGCATCGTCTGACGGTCATGCCGCCGCAAGGGCTCCAGCAGGGTTAGGGATCGAAGGAGGACCCCTGCCCATGTGGAACCGAGTACCGATGATCGCCCCTGGCCGCGGCCATGGCCGTGCCCGCTGGCCTGGCCGTGGCCCAGCCGCGCGCCGACAAGACCAGCGCCGTCGCCGTCCGCCTCTCATCCGGCGCGACGGCGACCTCCTTTAACGGCCGCGTGCGCGGCAATGAAAGCGTGGACTACCGCCTGAACGCGCAGGCGGGACAAGCGATGACGGTCCGCTTCCGGCCGGGCAACGGCAGCGTGGAGTACGTGGTGCTCGCGCCGGGTGGCGACACGCCGATCCATAACAGCCGGACCGCCGGGAACGAGTTCACCGGCACGGTGCAGGCGAGCGGCACCCATATCGTGCGGGTCTTTCTGGCGCGCGGCCCCGCCCGCCGCGCCAACGAGGCGAGCTTCACCATCGCCTTCGGCCTCGACGGCCACGGCGCGCGCGCGAACGACGCGCTGCCGCCCGCAAGGCCGGATTCCACGCTGCGGGCGCCGGATGCCCGCGTGGTCGGGGGGCTGGCGCGGGGCGATGTGCTGACCGTGCGCAGCGGCCCATCCTATTCCGCGCGGACGCTGCTGCGCTTCCCCGAGGGCGCGGTGCTGCGCAGCTTCGGCTGCCAGGATGTGGCGGGCGCGAGCTGGTGCAGCGTCGGGCCGGCCGATGCGCAGCGTCCGTCCGGCTGGGCCTCGGCTCGCTATCTGCGCGAGGTGGCCGCCCCCACCGCCGCTCCTGCCGCCGGCCGCGATTCACGCGTTCCGGGCACGCCGTTTCAGGCGACGGGCCAGGTGGAATGCCGCCTCCAGGGCCAGGCGCCCGTCACCTGCCCCTTCGGCGTGCGCCGCCACGGACCTGGGACGGCGACGGTGGAGATCACCTTGCCGAATGGCCAGCGGCGTTCGCTCGTCTTCCGTAGCGGACAGGTCTCGACCGAGGGCCGCGAGCCCGTCGTCGCCAGCCGCGAGGGGGACAACATGGTCGTCACGGTGGACGGCAACGAGCGCTACGTGATCCCGGATCTGGTGATCCGGGGCGAGTGACGGTGGATTAGCGCGGCGCGACCAGCGCCAGCATCTCCCGCAGGATCCGGTCGCGCAGCTCGGGCGTGATCGGATCCGGCATGAAGAGCAGGTGGAACCAGATGGCGCCCACCGCCATGTCCACCGCCAGATCCAGGTCGAGGTCGCGCCGCACCAATCCGCGTTGTTGGAGCCGCCGCAGCATTCCGCGTCCCATCTCCAGCCGGGGCCAGGTGATGCGAGCGAGCATCACCGCGCGCAGCGCCGGATCGTCCTGGGGCCGTCACTGCAAGGCTGCGCAGAAGATTGCGGTTCCACGGTCGGTAGAGGCGTTGCAGGCTGACATCGAGATAGGCGGCCAGCGCCGCTTCCAACGGCAGCTCGGCCTCGAGGTCCGGCTCCTCCAGCTCATCCAGATAGAACAGGTCGATCAGCAATTCGCCGCGCGAGGCCCAGCGCCGGTAGAGCGTCTGCTTGCCGATGCCCGCGCGCGCGGGCCACGCCCTCCATCGTGAAATCCCCGCAGCCGACCTCCGCCAGGAGGGCCTTCGCCGCGCCGAGAATGGCCACGTCCACCGCGGGATTGCGCGGCCTGCCTGCGCGCACGGGGCTGTGTTCCATCGTCGATTGACATACGGAACGCGGCGTCTTGTTATTCACTCCACAAGGTCCAACGACGTTTCGGGCAAGCTGGCATCACCCGCCTTGCGTCGCAATCAAGGGACTGACAGGGGCGGACTTGCCGGCACCGATCACGGAGGCTTGCGCGATGGAAACGGACGAACTCGGCTTTATGACGGCCGTCGAATTGCGGCGGGCCTATGCGGCCCGCAGCCTTTCGCCGGTCGAGGTGGCGAAGGCCCCTGCTCGAACGGATCGAGGCGCTCGATCCGAAGCTCAACGCGATCACCATGCTGACGCCGGAGATGGCGCTGGCACAGGCGGCGCGCGGCCGAGGCGGCCTATGCGCCCGGGGGGCTCGCCAAGGCCGCTCGAGGGCGTCCCCGTCACCATCAAGGACATGCACGCCACCAAGGGCCTCGTGACCAGCATGGGCTCCTTCGCCACGAAGGACGACGTGCCGGACGAGGACGCGCCCTGCATCGCCCGCCTGCACGAGGCCGGCACGGTCATGCTCGGCAAGACGACGGTGCCCGAATTCGGTTGGAAGGGCGTCAGCCAGGGCACGCTGCACGGGCATCACCCACAATCCCTGGAAGCACGGCTACAATGCCGGCGCCTCCTCGGCGGGCGCGGCGGCGGGGGCGGCGGCCGGCTACGGGCCGCTGCATCTGGGCTCGGATGGCGGCGGCTCCGTCCGCATGCCCGCGCATTTCTGTGGCGTCTTCGGCCTGAAGCCGACCTATGGCCGCATTCCCTACTGGCCCGTGCCGAACAACGACTACGCGACCCATATGGGCCCGCTGACCCGCACCGTCGCGGATGGCGCGATGATGCTGAAGGCCATGGCCGGCCCGCACCCCTGGGACCACACCTCCTGCGAGACGCCGCCGGCCGATTATCCGAACCTGCTGAAGGCCGACCTGCGCGGCAAGCGCATCGCCTATAGCCCCGACCTCGGCCATGCCCGCGTCGATGCCGATGTCGCGGCCCTGGTGGCCAAGGCCGTGACGGCCTTCGAGGAGATGGGCGCCACGGTCGAGCTCGTGCGGCCCGAATGGGGACCGAAGGGCGTGGATCTCGCGCGCTTCTTCTGGCCGGCCGGCTACCTCGCGCGCGCCAACCTCTATCTCGACAAGTGGCGCTACCAGATGGAGCCCGCGCTCGTCGCGATGATGGAGGCGGGGCGCAGCTTCACGGCGGAGCAGTACCACGTCATGCGCGCCGCCAAGCTCGAATACGTCGAGGCCATCCACCGCTCCTTCCAGGACTGGGATTTCCTGCTGACGCCCGCCGTCAGCACGGCGGCCTTCCCCGCGCATCTCCTCCAGCCCGAGGACTGGCCGCAGCATCCCTGGGACTGGCTGATGTGGGCGGAGTTCTCCTACCCCTTCAACTTCTCCGGCAATCCCGCGGCGAGCGTGCCCTGCGGCTTCACCGACAAGGGCCTGCCGGTCGGGCTGCAGATCGTGGGGCGCCGCTTCGACGACCTCGGCGTGCTGCAGGCCTCGGCCGCCTTCGAGGCGGCGCGACCCTGGGCCGACAAGCGCCCGCCGGTCGCGCAACGGGTGCCCGAGGTGGCGGCATGATCGGGCGCCGACAACTTCTAGGGGCGGCGGGCGCGGGGGCCGTCGCGCAACCGGCGCTCGTCGCCGCCCAGAATCAGCGCGTGCTGAAATTCGTGCCCCAGGCCGATCTCGCGCTGCTCGATCCCGTGCAGACCACCGGCCTCGTCACGCGCAATCACGGCCTGATGGTCTTCGACACGCTCTACGGCGTGGACACGGACCTGCGTCCGCATCCGCAGATGGTGGAGGGCCATGTCGTCGAGAATGACGGGCTGCTCTGGAAGATGCGGCTGCGCCCCAACCTGCGCTTCCATGACGGCGAGCCGGTGCGCGCGCGCGACTGCGTCGCCTCGATCCGCCGCTGGGCCTCACGCGACGCCTATGCGGCGACCATGATGGCCGCGGTGGAAGAGCTCTCGGCACCGGACGATCGCGAGATCCGCTTCCGGCTGAAGCATCCCTTTCCGCTGCTGCCCGACGTCCTCGGCAAGCCGGGCACGAATGTCTGCGTCATCATGCCCGAGCGGCTGGCGGCCCAGGATGGTCTGCGCCAGGTCACGGAGATGGTGGGCAGCGGGCCGTATCGCTTCGTCGCCAATGAGCGCATCGCCGGCTCCCGTGCCGTCTATGCGAAGTTCGACGGCTATGTCCCGCGCGAAAGCGGGACGCCGAACTACCTCTCCGGGCCGAAGCGCGTTCATTTCGATCGGGTGGAATGGCTGACCATGCCGGACGCCGCCACCGCCGCGGCGGCCCTGCAGCGCGGCGAGATCGACTGGTGGGACCAGCCCCTCTCCGACTTCCTGCCGCTGCTGCAGCGGCGGCGCGACCTGAAGGTGGAGGTGCTCGATACGCTCGGCTTCCTGCCGATGCTGCGCTTCAACCACCTGCTGCCGCCCTTCGACAATCCGGCGATCCGCCGGGTGATGCTCGGCGCCATCAAGCAGGCGGACTACATGATCGCCGTCGCCGGCGAGGACCGCGCGCGCTGGCGGGACGATGTGGGCTTCTTCGCTCCCGGCTCTCCCATGGCGAGCGATGTCGGGCTGGAAGCCCTGCGCGGTCCGCACGACTTCGAGGCGGTGAAGCGCGCGCTGCAGCAGGCAGGCTATCGCGGCGAGCGCATCGTCTTCCCCGTGCCCACGGATTTCGCCGCGCTGAACGCGATGAGCGAGGTGGCGGGCGACATGATGCGTCGGATCGGCCTCAACCTCGACTACCAGGCGCTGGACTGGGGCACGGTGCTGCAACGCGTCGCCTCGCAACAGCCGGCCGACCAGGGCGGCTGGCACATCTGGGCGAATTACACGCTGGGCGTGAGCTGCGTGAATCCGGCCTCCCATGCCTATCTGCGCGGTATCGGCCGGGCCACGACCTTCGGCTGGCCGACGAGCCCGGGGCTGGAGGCGCTGCGCGACCGCTGGTTCCAGGCGCCGGACCTCGCGGCCCAGCAGGCCGCCTGCCGCGAGATGCAGGCGCTCGCCTTCCAGGAAGTGCCCTACCTCCCGCTCGGCGTCTTCTACCAGCCGACGGCCTACCGCTCGAACCTCGAGGGGGTGCTCAAGGGCTTCCCGCTCTTCTGGAACGTGCGGCGGGCTTGATCAGGCCGCCTTCGCCTCGCGGCGGTACTTGGTGAGCAGGAACTCGGTGTAGCCGTTCGGCTGCGCCGCGCCCTCGAGCACCAGCGCCGCCGCCGCCCGGAAGGCGACGCCGTCGAAGCCCGGAGCCATCGGCGTATAGGCCGCGTCGTCCTTGTTCTGCTTGTCCACGACGGCCGCCATGCGGCGCAGCGTCTCGACCACCTGCTCCTGCGTCACGATGCCGTGGCGCAGCCAGTTGGCGATGTGCTGCGCGGAGATGCGCAGCGTCGCGCGGTCCTCCATGAGGCCGACATCGTGGATGTCGGGCACCTTGGAGCAGCCCACGCCCTGGTCCACCCAGCGCACGACGTAGCCGAGGATTCCCTGCGCGTTGTTGTCGAGCTCGGCCTGGAGATCCTGCGCGGGCCAGTTGGTCTGCGTCGCGACGGGCACCGTCAGCAGGTCGGCGAGCTGGGCGCGGCGGCCTCCCTGGGCGATCTCCGTCTGGCGGGCGGCGACGTCCACCTGGTGGTAGTGCAGCGCGTGCAGCGTGGCGGCGGTGGGCGAGGGGACCCAGGCGGTGTTGGCGCCCGCCTTCGGATGGCCGACCTTCTGCTCCAGCATCGCGGCCATGGCGTCGGGCATGGCCCACATGCCCTTGCCGATCTGCGCCTTGCCGCGCAGGCCGCACATCAGGCCGATATCCACGTTCCAGTCCTCATAGGCCTTGATCCAGGCCGTGCCGCGCATGTCGTTCTTGCGGATCATGGCGCCGGCCTCCATGGAGGTGTGCATCTCGTCGCCGGTGCGGTCCAGGAAGCCGGTGTTGATGAAGGCCACGCGCTCGGCGGCTTCCTTGATGCAGGCCTTGAGGTTCACGGTGGTGCGCCGCTCCTCGTCCATGATGCCCATCTTGAGCGTGTTGGGCGCCAGTCCCAGCACCTTCTCCACCGCGCCGAAGAGCGACACGGCCCAGGCCACTTCCTCGGGGCCGTGCATCTTCGGCTTCACGATGTAGACGCTGCCGGCGCGGCTGTTCAGCCGCTGGCCGTTGATGTCGTGCATCGCGATCAGGCTGGTGACGAGCGCATCCAGGATGGTCTCGGGAATCTCCGCGCCGTCGAGCGTGGCGGCGTCCGTCATCATGTGGTGGCCGACATTGCGCACCAGCATCACCGAGCGGCCCGGCAGGGTCAGCGTGCCGCCATCGGGCGCGGTGTAGCTGCGGTCCGGATTGAGCCGGCGCGTGATGACCTTGCCGCCCTTCTCCAGATCGGCGTTGAGGTCGCCCTTCATGAGGCCGAGCCAGTTGCGATAGACGTCGACCTTGTCCGCCGCATCCACGGCCGCGACGCTGTCCTCGCAATCCTGGATGGTGGTGAGCGCGGCCTCCATCACGAGGTCGGCGATGCCGGCCGTATCCGTCTTGCCGATCTCGCTGGCGCGGTCGATGCGCAGCTCCAGATGCAGCCCGTTGTGGCGGAAGAGCAGCGCCGTCGGCGAGGCGGGCTCGCCCGTGTAGCCGACGAACTGCTCGGGGCGCTTGAGCGGCACGGAGCCGCCGCCCTGCAGCGCGACATCCAGCGCGCCGGCCTTCACCGTGTACTTCAGCGCCTCGGCATGGCCTGCGCCCATCAGGGGGACGGCCTGGTCGAGCACCTTGCGCGCGAAGGCGATGACCTTGCCGCCGCGCGTGGGATTGTAGCCGCTGCCGCGCTCGGCGCCGTCGGCCTCGGGGATGGCGTCGGTGCCATAGAGCGCGTCGTAGAGGCTGCCCCAGCGCGCATTGGCGGCGTTGAGCGCGTAGCGCGCGTTGTTGACCGGCACGACGAGCTGCGGGCCGGCGACGCCGCCCATCTCGACATCGGTATTGGCCGTGGTCACGGCGAAATCGGCGGGCTCGGGCAGCAGGTAGCCGATCTCGCGCAGGAAGGCCTCGTAGGCCGGCGCGTCGATGGGCTTGGCGGGGTTGGCGCGGTGCCAGGCGTCGATCTTCGCCTGGAGGTTGTCGCGCTTGGCCAGCAGCGCCGCGTTGCGGGGAGCGAATTCGCGCAGGACGGCCTCGAAGCCGGCCCAGAAGGCGGCGGCGTCCACGCCCGTTCCAGGCAGGGCTTCGCTCTCGATGAAGCTCTTCAGCGGTTCGGCAATGTTCAGGCTCATCGGGGGCGCTCCTTCGGACGTCTTTGCCCATGAGCCTTAACCGGCAATCCCGTGAGGGGAAAGGGGCGCACGGGTTGCCGAGCTTTGGGGTTAAGGCGCAGATTGACTTAGCGAAACGAAGGATGCGCGCCATGGAACACCCCTCGCACACCACCCAGCACTGGAATGTCCGCAAGCCGGCGGGCCGGGGCGAGAAGGGGATGGTGGCCAGCCAGTCGCGCGACGCGGCCGAGGCGGGCGTGGCCATCCTGCGCGCCGGCGGTACGGCGGCCGACGCGGCGGTGGCCGCGGCCTTCGCGCTCGCGACCGTCGAGCCCTGGAATTCCGGCCTCGGCGGCATCGGCTTCACCCAGGTGATGAAGCCCGGCGGCAAGGCCGAGACCTTCGACTTCGGCCCCGTCGCGCCGCGCAGCCTCGATGCCTCGGCCTATCCCCTCTCGGGGCGGATGAAGAACGACCTCTTCACCTGGCCCGAGGTCGTGGGCGACATCAACATCCACGGTCCGAAATCGGCGCTGATCCCCTCGGCCGTCGCCGGCTACAAGCTGCTGCACGAGCGTTACGGCCGCCTGCCGATCAAGGACGTGCTGGCCCCGGCGATCGCGCTCGCGAAGCGCGGATTGTCGCAGGACTGGTTCGCCACGCTGAAGATCGCCAACAGCGCCTCCGTGCTGCGCCTCTATGACGAGAGCGCGCGCATCTACCTGCCCAACGGCCTGCCGCCCGTGCCGCCCTATCAGGGCGCGCCCGGCTATTTCAGCCAGGGCAAGCTGGCCGACACGCTGGAGCGGCTGGCGAGCGCGGGACTGGCCGATTTCTACCATGGCGACATCGCGGCCTCGATCGCGGCCGACATGAAGGCGATGGAGGGCTTCGTCACCGCCGCCGACCTCGCCGCCTGCGAGGCGCGCGTCCTGCCGGCGATGGAGGCCACCTTCCGCGGCCGCAAGCTGATGCTCGCCAACGGCTTGACCGCCGCGCCCACGCTCAGGCGCCTGCTCGCCATGATGGAGCAGGCCCCCTACGGCGCGGTGCCGGACGCGGCCTGGTATGCCTATCTCGCCCGCTCGCTGCGCGCGGCCTATGCCGAGCGCCTCGCCGGGCTGGGCGAGGGCACGCCGACCGAGGCCGAGCCCGTGGGCGCCGATAGCTGCACCACCCATCTGACCGTCGCGGACCGCGACGGGATGATGATCTCCATGACCACCACGCTGCTCTCCTCGATGGGCAGCCGCGTGGTGCTGCCGGGCACGGGCGTGCTGATGAACAACGGCGTGATGTGGTTCGATCCGACCCCGGGCAGCCCCAACGCCATCGCGCCGGGCAAGCGGCCGCTGTGCAACATGTGCCCGGTGATCGCGCTCGACGCGAAGGGCAATCCGGAGATCGCGCTGGGCGCCTCGGGCGGCCGCAAGATCATGGCCTCGGTCTTCCAGCAGCTCACCTTCGTCGCCGATTTCGCGATGGAGCCGGAGGCCGCCGCGCATCACCCGCGCCTGGACGTCTCGGGCCCGGACGGCGTGATGGCCGACAAGCGGCTGGGCGAGGCGACGCTCGCGGCTCTGGCCGCGGACGACAAGGTCGAGGTGGTCGAGCACACGGTCGCGCCGGGCAACTTCGCCTGCCCGAACCTGATCCTGCAGCGCGGCGGGATGCGCGTCGGCGTGTCGGACGTGATGTCGCCCTGGTCGGCGGCGATCGCGGAGTAGCCTGCCCTCGGCGCTCCCCTCAGGGAGCGCCGATCCTGACCTCGACGGGCATGCCCGGTACCAGGCGCGTGGCCGCCAGCCGCGCGGCGGCCTCCGCGTCGAAGGCGAGGCGCGTGCGGAAGACCGGCAGCGCGGTCACGGGGTCGACCGTCCGCTCCGTGGCCACCTGCTCCAGGCGCGCGGTCACGGGCGGCGGCGGCAGGCCCGCGACGTGGATCCGCGCGACCCCACCGGCCGCCAGACGCTCCACATCCCGGCCCCGCAGCTCGGTTTCCACGAAGAAGCGGTCCGGCCCCGTCGTGATCCGCAGGAGCTCCTGCCCTGGCGCGACGGCCGTGCCCGGGGCCTGCACCGTCAGTCCCGTCACGATCCCGGCGATGGGCGCGCGCACGTCCAGCCGGCTCAGCTGATCCTCGAAAGCGGCCAGGCGCTCCTGCGCGGCGGCCAATCCCGGCTCCGCCTCCCGCAGCCGCGCGGCGACCTGCTCGGTGAAGTCCCGGCGCAGTTGCAGGGCCTGCAGCTCCGCCTCGCTGATCGTCTGTTCGAGCTGGGCGACGGCGGTGGTGTGGTCGGCCCGCTCGCCCTCCAGCCGCGCGATGCCGCGCTCCAGGTTCAGGACGCGCGAGCGCTGGGAGGACCCGGCGCCGAGGCCGTCCATCTCCAGATACAGCGCCTGGATCTGGCGCGTGCGGGCCTGGCCCTGCGCGGCCATGCCGCCGATCTGCTCGCGCAACTGGCGGCTGCGCTGCTGGAGCGTCGCCAATTGTCCGTCCAGCGTGGCACGGCGCTCGCGGAGAAGGTCGCGCTGCTCGGTCATGGCCGCGACGAGGCCCGGCTCGGCACCGACCGTCAGATCGGGCCGGCCCGCCTGCTCGGCGCGCAGCCGCGCGACCAGGGCGCCGAGCGACGTCGTCTGCGCGCGCAGAAGGCCGGCCTGGGAGGCGAGGCGGCTCGGATCGAGGGCGATGAGCCGGTCGCCGGCCGCGACGCGGTCGCCCTCCGCGACGAGGAGCCGCGCGACATAGCCGCCGTCGCGATGCTGGACGATCTGGCGGCTGGGCTCGATCACGAGCCGGCCCATGGCGCGGGATGCGGGATCGGGCGGCATGAGGAGGGTCCAGCCGCCATAGGCCAAGGCGGCCAGGCCCAGGAAGGCGGCGGTGCCGAAGAGCAGGCCGCGCCGGCGCGACGGCCGCGCGGGGCCGGCGAGGCGAGGGACGTGCGGCGGCGCCTCGTCGCGCGGGAAGAAGGACGCGTCGTCGAGGCCGGGTCGGGTCGCGAGGGGGGCGGTGGGAGGGGGAGGATCCTGTTTCGGCGGCGCGTCGGGAACGACGATGCGGATGCGGACGCTGTCCGTCGTCCCGGCGGTTTCGGCGGGACGGGGCGGCGGTTCCGCACGGGTTCGCCTCGGCACGGCCTCGCGCTTGGGGAAGATGCCGGGCTGCGGCCGAACCACTTCCGAGACGGGGGGCTGGGCCTCGGGCTCCGGAGGCGGAGCGGGCGGGGCTTCCGCCGCTGGCCGACGCCGCCCGGGCTGCTGTCCGAACCGGATCAGCCGCACGTCTTTGAGCTTCGGCGGCGGGGGTGTCGTCATGTTGCGGCCCTGGCCCACGCCAGAAGCGCGTCGGCATTTCGGGGGATTTTACAGCAAGGCCGCGGCTTGAGGTAGCGTCGCAATTCCGGAAGTTTCTCCATTCGAAGAAACGTAGGTCAAAACTTCCGATGTTTCTCTGGCGGATTTTCGCGAATCAGCCCGGTGAGGGTTCGCTCTAGCTGTGCAGCCCCGGCGCCTCATGCCCCGTGCGCGCCACGTATTCGGTGTAGCCGCCGCCATATTGATGGATGCCCTCGGGCGTCAGCTCCAGCACGCGGTTGGACAGGGCGGCGAGGAAATGCCGGTCATGCGAGACGAAGAGCATGGTGCCCTCGAACTGCGAGAGGGCCGCGATCAGCATCTCCTTGGTCGCCATGTCCAGATGGTTGGTCGGCTCGTCGAGCACCAGGAAGTTCGGCGGGTCGTAGAGCATCTTGGCCATCACCAGCCGTGCCTTCTCGCCGCCCGAGAGCACCTTGCAGCGCTTCTCCACATCGTCGCCCGAGAAGCCGAAGCAGCCGGCCAGCGAGCGCAGCGACCCCTGGTTGGCGCGGGGGAAGGAGGATTCCAGGGCCTCGAAGACGGTCTGGTCGCCCTCCAGCAGCTCCATCGCGTGCTGGGCGAAATAGGCCATCTTCACGCTGCCGCCCATGGTGACGCTGCCCTGGTCGGGATCGGTCGAGCCGGTCACCAGCTTCAGCAGCGTGGACTTGCCCGCGCCGTTCACGCCCAGCACGCAGCAGCGCTCGCGCCGGCGGATCAGCAGGTCGAGCCCCTCATAGATCACGCGATTGCCGTAGCGCTTGTGCACGCCGCGCAGGTTCACGATGTCCTCGCCCGAGCGCGGCGGCGCCTGGAAATCGAAGCTCACCGTCTGGCGGCGCTTGGGCGGCTCCACGCGCTCGATCTTGTCGAGCTTCTTCACCCGGCTCTGCACCTGGGCGGCATGCGAGGCGCGCGCCTTGAAGCGCTCGATGAACTTGATCTCCTTGGCGAGCATCGCCTGCTGGCGCTCGAACTGCGCCTGCTGCTGCTGCTCGTTCATGGCGCGCTGCTGCTCGTAGAACTCGTAGTCGCCGGAGAAGGAGGTGAGGCTGCCGCCGTCGATCTCGATCACCTTGTTGATGATGCGGTTCATGAACTCGCGGTCGTGCGAGGTCATCATCAGTGCGCCGTCATAGCCGGCGAGGAACTGCTCCAGCCAGATCAGGCTCTCGAGGTCGAGATGGTTCGACGGCTCGTCGAGCAGCATCACGTCGGGGCGCATCAGCAGGATGCGGGCCAGGGCCACGCGCATCTTCCAGCCGCCCGAGAGGCCGCCCACATCGCCGTCCATCATCTCCTGGCTGAAGCTGAGGCCGGCGAGGACCTCGCGCGCCTTGCCCTCCAGCGCGTAACCGCCGAGGTCCTCGAAGCGGGCCTGGACCTCGCCGAAGTGCTCGATGAGGCTGTCCATCTCGTCCATGCGCTCGGGGTCGGCCAAGGCGGCCTCCAGCTCGGCGAGCTCGGCCGCGACGGTGCTGACGTCGCCCGCGCCGTCCATCACCTCGGTGACGGCGCTGCGCCCGGCCATCTCGCCGACATCCTGGTTGAAGAAGCCGATGCTGATGCCGCGATCGGCCAGCACCTGGCCCTCATCGGGCTGCTCCTGGCCGGTGATCATGCGGAAGAGCGTGGACTTGCCGGCGCCGTTGGGGCCGACGAGGCCGATCTTCTCGCCCTTCTGGAGGCCGGCCGACGCCTCGATGAAGAGGAGCTGCTGGCCGTTCTGCTTGCTGATGTTGTCGAGGCGGATCATGGGCGGGCGGGGCCGGAAACAGTTGCGGCGCGCTTATGCCCAGCCCTGCCGCCCGAGGATAGGCCCGGCGGCAGACCCCCGGCATGCGGTTTGCGAGGCCCCCTGTCGGGACACCCCTTCCGGCCGGGATTGCCAGATATCTGCCCAATCTTTCGGCAGGAAGGTTGAACGGGAGATTACGAAAAATGCAACGTCGCAGTTTTCTTGGGGCTTCTGCCGCAATTATCGGCACCCCCGCTCTGGTCCAGGCGCAGCCGGCCGCGTGGCCGACGCGCGGATCCATCCGCCTGGTCGCCCAGTTTCCTCCCGGCGGCCTGGTCGACACCATCGCCCGCCTCATGGCGCCTTCGCTGAGCCAGGCGCTGGGACAGACCGTGCTCATCGAGAACCGCGCCGGCGCGGGCGGCGTCATCGGCACGGATTTCGTCGCCAAGGCCCCGGCCGATGGCTATACCCTGCTGGTCAGCCACGCCTCGGTGCACGTCTTCTCCACCGCGACGCTGCCCTCGCTGCCCTTCGACCCCATCGCCGACTTCACCCATATGGGCCTGCTGGTCGAGGCGCCGAACGTTCTGCTGGTGAAGGCCAGTTCGCCCTTCCGGACGTTGGAGCAATATGTGACCGCGGCGCGCACGCAGCCGGTGCGCTTCGGCTCCTCGGGCATCGGCTCGGCGCCGCATCTGCTGGGCGCGATGCTCTCCGGCGAGGCGAATGCGCCGAACCTGGACCACGTGCCCTATCGCGGCAGCGCGCCTGCCCTGCAGGACCTGATGGGCGAGCAGATCGAGAGCCTGATCGACCCCGTCACCACCAATGTGCAGATGTTGAAGGACGGCTCGCTGCGCTGCCTGGGCATCTCCACGGCGCAGCGCCTTCCGGCGCTGGCCACGATCCCGACCTTCGCCGAGCAGGGCTTTCCGCGCCTCACCTCGGCGCAGTGGCTGGGGCTCTCGGCGCCGAAGAACCTGCCGCAGCCGATCGTGGAGCGGCTGACGGCGCTGATCCCGCAGATCCTGGCGCGGCCGGAACTCGCGGTCCGCTTCGAGGATCTGCAGACCATGCCGCCGGCGGCGCCCGTCCTGGGCACGGCTTTCACGGACCGGATCAAGGCCGAGATCAACGAATGGACCGGGGTGGCGCGGCGCTACAGCATCAGCGCGGCGTAGGACGCGAGCGGACCCGGGCGAGAGCCCGGGCCCGCGGACTTGCGGTCACGCCGCCAGCGGCAGGCGGTCCTTGCGGCATTGCATCAGCGGCTGGATCCGCGTGCCGAAGATGTCCATCCCGGCGAGGAAGTCGTCGAAGCAGAGCATGATGCCGGCGACGCCCGGCATCGCCGCCACCTCGTCCAGCAGGCGCGCGCAGGTCGCGGGGCTGCCGACGATCGTGCCCATGTTAAAGTTGATGGGCGAGGGATTGCGCTGGACCACCGCGGCCATCGAATTCTCCTCGGTGCCGACGTCCTGCGCCGCATGGCCGAGCAGGTGCCGCAGCGCCTCCCGATCCGCGCCCTTCTCGTAGCCGTCCCATTTGGCGAGGGCGGCCTCGTCCGTCTCGGCGGCGATCACCATGAAGAGCATATAGGCGCCGACCGGACGTCCCGACTTCTTCGCCGCCTCCAGCACGCGGGCGGGCACGGAGGCCGACTTCGTCGGCTCGTTCACGCCCTCGCCGAGGCAGAAGTTATAGTCGCAATAGGTCGCGCCGAATTCCATCCCGCGATCGGACTGGCCGGCGCTCACGATCCTGGGGCGCTGGGCGGGACGGGGGCTGAGCTTGCAGCCGTCCATCTGGAAATACTCGCCCTTGAAGTCGGAATGGCCCGTCTCCCAGAGCTCGCGCAGGATCTGCACGTATTCGGTGCTGTAGTCGTAGCGCTTGCCGAAATGGCCATCGCCGGGCCAGAGCCCCATCTGGCTGTACTCGACCTTGTGCCAGCCCGAGACGATGTTCACCCCGAAGCGTCCGCCCGAGATGTCGTCGATCGTGCTGGCCATGCGCGCCACGATCGCGGGCGGGATGGTCAGCACGGCCGTGGAGGCGAAGAGCTTGATGCGGCTCGTCACCGCCGCGAGGCCGGCCATCAGCGTGAAGCTTTCCAGCCCGTGATCCCAGAACTCCGTCTTTCCGCCGAAGCCGTGCAGCTTGATCATCGACAGCGCGAAATCCAGGCCGTAGCCCTCGGCCTTCTGCACCACCTGCTTGTTGAGCTCGAAGCTCGGCATGTATTGCGGCGCGTTCTCCGAGATCAGCCAGCCGTTGTTGTTGATGGGAATGAAGACGCCGATATCCATGATGGTGCTTGCCCTCTCGCGTCGTGCCGGCCGCTTCGGCCGTGCCGGCGGGCAAGCAAGGCCCATGCCATGTAAGGGGTGCCCGCGCGGCGTGACGGCGCGCTGGACAGCGGCGGCGCGCCCGAACAACATCCCGCCCGAATCAGCCCCGGCGCAGTCCGGCGGCGGCACCGCCTGGAGGAACTGTCGTGAAGCTCACCATGCCGGAGGAGATCATGCTCCTTCTTCTCGACGACAAGACGGGCCGACCGATCGGTCTGCCGCCGCCGGCTGGCGACTATGCGGTGGCCAGCGCCATCCTCATGCAGCTCTCGCTCGACAATCACATCGACACCGATCCCGAGCGTCTGATGGTGACGAGCCACAAGCCCACCGGCGATGCCGTGCAGGACGAGGCGCTGACGCTGATCGCGACCAATCTGGGCATGCGCGACAGCCGCCACTGGATCGTCGAGCTGGGCCGCCAGGGCGAGCACTACCGCACCATGATCCTCGACCGGCTGGTGGCGAAGGGCGTGCTGAGGAAGGAGGAGGGACGCTTCCTCTGGGTCTTCGCGGACCGGCGCTACCCCAAGGCCGCCGAGGGCGAGGCCGATGTGATGGAGGTGCGCGCCCGTCTGCGCTCCGTCCTGCTGAACGACGACATCCCCGAGCCGCATGACGCGCTGATGATCGGCCTGGCGCGCGCGAGCGGCATCATCCCGCTGATCCTAACGCCGGCCGAACAGGACCGCGTCGGCAAGCGCGTGGACCAGGCGGCCGACATGGAGGAGCTGGGGCGGACGCTCTCGGCCGTGACGCGGGAAGTCTATGCGATGATGCTGGCTTTCGCCGGCGCGCATTGAAGAGGCTGGGGCGAGGGGCGCTGCCCCTCGCGCCTCAGTTGGCGGGCGCGGTCGAGGCCCGCAGGATATAGGCCATCAGATCCGCCCGCTGCTGCTCGTTGCGCAGCCCGACATAGGACATCGACCCGCCGGGCACGAGCGCCTTGGGATCGGCGATATAGGCGAGCAGGTTCTCCTCGCTCCACACCAACCCCGCGGCCGCGCGCTCGCGCATCGGCGTCGAATAGCGGAAGCCTTCGATCGAGGCCGCCGGCCGCCCCAGGATTCCGAAGAGGTTCGGTCCCACGCCGCTGCGCCCGCCCTGGTTGATGGTGTGGCAGGCGCGGCACTGGTTGAAGACGCGCTGGCCCGCATCCGCGTCCTGCGCCATGGCGCCCATCGGCGCGAGGGCCACAAGGCCCGCCATCATCAAAGCTCGCATCCGTCCGCCCCTGCTGTCGTCGGCCTGCATTGTGGACCCTCTGGGCGATCCGGCAAGCGGTGGACGGGCGCGTCGCTTTGCCGTCATCCTGCCGGCAAAGGGAGAGAACGATGAGCGGCAACCGGTTGAAGGTCTTCCTCTCGCACGGCACCGATACCTTCGCGGGCTATTTCGGCGAGGCCGCCCTGGCCGAGCTGCGAACCCATGCGGACGTCGTGCGCAACACCACCGACCGCGATCTGCGCGACGGTGAGCTGGCGGAGGCTGCGCGGGGCTGCCAGGCCATCATCGCCTTCCGCGGCTCGCCCGGCACGCCCGCCACTTTCGCGGCCTCGCCCGAGCTAGTGGCCTTCCTGCGCTGCGCGGTGGATATCAGCACGATCGACGTGGCGGCCGCGTCCGCGCACGGCGTCCTGGTGACGCGCGCGACTCCGGGCTTCGTGGATTCCGTGGCCGAGCTGGGCCTGGGCATGATCCTGGACCTCGCGCGGGGCATCTCGCGCATCGGGCAGCAATACCGGCGCGGGGAGATGCCGACGCCGGGCCGCAACCTGCAGCTCTCGGCCTCGACGCTGGGGATCATCGGCTATGGGCGCATTGCGCGACGGCTGGAGCAGATCGCCCTCGCTCTCGGCATGACGGTGCTGGTGCATGATCCCTATACGTGCCCCGAAACGAGCCTGGAGCAGGTGCAGGCCGAGGCGGATTTCCTCGTCTGCCTCGCGATCTCCAGTCCCGAGACCGCGAACCTCATGGGGGCGGCGGCCTTCGCGCGGATGAAGCGCGGCGGCTTCTTCATCAACCTCTCGCGCGGCGAACTTGTGGACGAGGCGGCGCTGGAAGCGGCGCTGGATTCCGGCCATCTCGGCGGCGCCGCGATGGATGTGGGCCGCGCGCCCGACCAGATGCCGAGCCCGCGCCTGGCGCGCCGGGCCGATGTGGTGGCCACGCCGCATATCGGCGGGGTGACGCCCCAGGCCGCCTATCACCAGGCGATGGACACGGTCCGGCAGATCGCCGCTTTGGCGGCGGGACGCCTGCCCGAGGGCGCGGTGAACGCGGCCGAGGCGAGCCGCCTGTCGCGGCTGGGCATCGATCCGCGCCGATCCTGAACGAAACCAAGAAGGGAACTGCTTCCATGACCGAGATCACGATCTTTCCCGGCATCGTCGAATGGACGGGCGAGAACCCCGGCATCTCGCTGAAGGAGGACCCCAACGGCCCCTTCACCACGCTCGCTTCCTTCTTCCGCGTGATGCTCTCGCCGCATGGGCGCGGCCATGCGCTGGTGCTGCTGCAATCGCCGGGGGAGGCCTCGCCGGGCAATGTCTGCCTCACGGACAATGAGCCGCTCGCGCGCTGGCTGATCGCGGAATACGTCACGCATTTCGGGGCCTGGCGCGGCCTGGCGGGGCTGGCCTCCATCAGCTTCCGCAAGCTCGACAGCGTGCAGGCCGATGGCGACACCGTCACGCGCTACGGCGAGACGGTGAAGGCCGGCGACATGACCGTGAAACTGGACTGGTCGGGGCTTGGAAAGCCCTTCTGCTTCGCTTTAGCGCCGGCGCAGTCGGCCACGGGCCGGCACCACATGCCCAGCCTCTTCGTGGGTTGCGCCAAGGCGACCATCACGGTGAACGGCCAGGCCCGGCCGGGCGCGCCGATCCCGCGCGAGATCGCGGGGCAGCGCATCTCGACGGCGATGCTGGCCTTCTCGGAGACCTGGATCCGCGTCTGAGGGCGGATCCAGGAGCAGATCCCGATCAGGCTGCTTGGCCTGATCGGGTGAAGCTGGTCGGAAAACAACAGGCCGGAGCTTTTGAAGTGAGCCTGTTCGATCGGAAAAAGCTTCAGGCCGCATCGTCCCGGGCGAAGCGGATGGTCACCCGCAGCCCCTGGCCCGGCGAGGAGACGACGTCCAGCCTCGCTGCGGCATTCTGCCGCAGCGACTGAACGATCATTGCGCCGAGCCGGTCGGGCTTGGGCCATTCCACGCCCTCCGGAAGACCGTTCCCGTCATCGGCGATGACGACGCGGCAGCCCTTCTCATCCACCAGGCTGTGCAGGGTGATGGTCCCGCCGTCCCGGCCCTCGAAGGCGTGTTTCAGCGCATTGGTCAGGAGCTCGTTGACCACGAGCCCCGTCGGCATCGCGACATTGACCGAGACGGGCCAGGAATCGACCTTGAGGTCGAGCCGGATGCCCTCCACCGCATGCGCGCGCATCACCGCGGCGGCGATCTGGCTGAGATAGATCCCGAGGTCGATCGTCTCGCCCGCATCGGCTTCCGACATCGAGCGGTAGAGCAGGGCCAGGGCTTCGACGCGGCCGGCCAGCCGCTCGAAAGCGCCGCCCACGGCATCGTCGGGCATGTTGCGCGTCTCCAGCCGGATCAGCGCGGTGATCATCTGGAGGTTGTTCTTCACGCGGTGCTGCAATTCCCGCAGCAGCGTGTCCTTCTCCTTCACGCGCTTTTCATAGGCCTCGAGCTGCGCCGCGTCGCGCTCGCGGTTCTGCGCCATGGCCAGAAGGCGGAAGACGGGCGCGCCCTGATCGTCCTCGATCAGGTTCAGCCACACGTCGATGGCGAGCGGCGTCTCGCCCTGGGTGATCTGGAAGAGGCCGACATAGTCCTCCACGCCGGGATCGGTCGCGGCGGCGTCCAGGGCCTCGATCAGCTTGCGTTCGCCATCTTCCGCGCCGGCGACGGCGGCGACCAGGCTCCAGGGCTTGCCCACGATTCCCGAGGCCCCCTCGCCGGCAAGGCGCTGGAACTCGGGATTGGCATAGGTGATCCTCTCGCGCGGCTGCAACTCGGCGACGGCGACGGCGAAGGGGAGATGGTCGAGGAACTGCCGAAACCGGTCATTCTCCAGCGCGCTCGCCAGATCCGGCGTATCGAGCAGCCCGCCGAGCGGGGCGGGCTCGTCGTCACGAGACGTCATGGGCCAAGCCTAACCTTCGATATCTGGTCGCCCTGTGTCGCCTTTCGCCAAGGCGCATGCAAGCGTCAGACAAATTCCTTGGAATATGCTTCAGGCGAGAAGCCGACGAGAATGGTCCGGCCCCGGGTCAGAACGGGCCGCTTGATCATCGAGGGCTGCGCCACCATCAGCGCGATCGCCTTGGCCTCGTCGAGGTCCTCGCGCTCCGCCTCGGGCAGCTTGCGGAAGGTCGTTCCGGCGCGGTTGAGCAGCTTCTCCCAGCCCACCTGGCCGGCCCAGGTTTTGAGCGTGGCGGCGTCGATGCCCGAAGCCTTGTAGTCATGGAAGGCATAGGCGGCGCCTTTGGCATCCAGCCAGCCGCGCGCCTTCTTCATCGTGTCGCAGTTCTTGATGCCGTAGATCGTCAGGGTCATCGTCGTCGTCCTGAAGGGAGGGCCGACCATTGTCCAAGGCCCGCGCGATTGTCGAGAGCCGGCGGGCCGCAAGCCGCGAACCGCGCGAAATCCCTCTGGTCGTGCCGCCCATACCCACTATATGGGGCCGCAGAGGACGACCTCCCCACCACGGGTTACGCATGTCCGGGACGACCCGGCCCCTGTTCTGGAGGGCCGTATCATGGCCTGGATCTATCTCGTCGCCGCCGGAATCCTGGAGATCGTCTGGGCCTTCGCGATGAAGCAGTCGCACGGCTTCACCCGCCTCGTTCCCACGGTGGTCATGCTGGTGGCGATGCTGGGCAGCGTCGGCCTGCTCACTCTTTCGATGCGCGTGCTGCCGCTCGGCACCGCCTACGCGATCTGGACCGGGATCGGCGCGATGGGTGCCTTCCTGGTCGGCGTGATGGTGCTGGGCGAGGCCGCGAGCCCGATGCGGATCGCGGCCGTGCTGCTCATCCTTGCCGGGCTGGTGCTGATGAAGCTGTCCACCAGCGCCTGACCCGGCGGATCAGGCCGCGAGCTTCACGGCCCGGCGGCCGGCCCCGTCCAGCCGCAGGCTGATCAGGGCGACCACGAGACCCGCGCCCGTCAGCGCGGCGGCGGCCAGAGGCAGGGCGGCGAGGCCCGGCCCATGGTCGATGGTCACGCCGCCGATCCATGCGCCCAGGGCATTGCCCAGGTTGAAGGCCGCGATATTGAGGCTGGAGGCGAGGTTGCGTCCGGCCAGACCGGCCTTCTCCAGCACGCGCAGCTGCAGGGGCGCGACCGTCGCGAAGGCGGCGACACCCAGCGCGGCCAGCATCGCCACCGCCGGGATCTTCGACCACAGCGCCGGCGCCAGGAGCACCAGCACCGCGGCCAGTCCCGCCAGGGTCAGGATCAGCGAGCGGCCCAGCCCGCGATCGGCCAGCTTGCCGCCCCAGATATTCCCCACGGCCAGCCCCGCGCCGAAGACCAGCAGGATCGGCGAGACCGCCGCCTCGGAGAAGCCGGTGACCCGCGTCAGGATCGGCTGCACATAGGTGAAGACCGTGAAGAGGCCCGCGAAGCCCAGCACCGTCATGGCGAAGCCGAGAAGCACCTGCGGCCGTGCGACGGCCCGCACCTCCTCGCGCAGGGGCGTGGAGGCGTCGTCGCGGCCGACATGGGCGGGTACGAAGACCGCGAGGATCGCGAAGGCCGCCACGCCGATGGCGGCCACGGCCCAGAAGGTGGCCCGCCATCCGAGCTCCAGCCCGAGCCAGGCGCCGAAGGGCACGCCCAGCAGGGTGGCGACCGTCAGCCCCGTGAACATGGTGGCGATGGCCGAGGCGCGCTTGTCCTCGGGCACCAGGCCCGTCGCCACGACGGAGCCGACGCCGAAGAAGGTGCCATGGGCCAGCGAGGTCAGCACGCGCGCGGCCATCAGCGAGGCGTAGTCCGGCGCCAGGGCGCAGGCGATATTGCCGAGGGTGAAGATCGCCATCAGCGCGAGCAGCACGATCTTGCGCGGCATGCGGCGGCTGGCCAGGGTCAGCAGGGGCGCGCCGACGAAGACGCCGAGCGCATAGCCCGAGATGAGCAGGCCGGCCATGGAGATCGAGACCTGCATCTCCTCGGCGACCTGCACGAGCAGGCCCATGATGATGAATTCGGTGGTGCCGATGCCAAAGGCGCCGGCGGTGAGGGCAAGAACGGCGATGGGCATGGCCCGGGCTCCGAATGATGTCTGGATCCCAGGATGGTGCGGCGCAGCGAGTGGAGTTAGGTTGCGGGTGGTCCAATCATCCGTGAGATGAATTCATCATGCCGCGCCTGGACACCAACCGTGCCGCCGAGATGGAGGTCTTCGTCCGCGTCGTGGAGCTGGGCGGCTTCACGGCCGCCGCGCGCGAATTCCGCCTGACGCCCTCGGGCGTGAGCAAGCTCGTCTCGCGGCTGGAGGCGCGGCTCTCGGCGCGGCTGCTCAACCGCTCGACGCGGCAGCTCCAGCTCACGCCTGAAGGCCAGGCCTTCCATGTCCGCGCCGTGCGCATCCTGGCCGAGATCAGCGAAGCCGAGCGCGAGGCGGCGGCGGGCGCCGCACCGCGCGGGCATCTGCGGGTGAACAGCAACGTGGTCTTCGGCCGGCGTCTCGTCGTGCCGCTGGTGCCCGAATTCCTGGCGCTGCATCCGGAGGTGACGCTGGACCTCGTACTGTCGGACATGGTGATCGACCTGATGCAGGAGCGCGCGGACATCGCCATCCGCGTGGGTCCGATGCGCGATTCCGGGCTGATGGCGCGCAGGCTGGGCGCGAGCCGGGTGGTGGTGGTGGCCTCGCCGGACTACCTGGCGCGGCACGGCACGCCGGCGCGGGTGGAGGATCTGGCGCGGCATCGGGGCATCGGCTGGACCTTCCAGCGCCTGCGCAGCGCCTGGCCCTTCCGCGACGGCGTCTCCGCCGCGCCGCCGCCGGTGGCGCGGGCGGGGGACGGCGATGTGGCGCGGGAGCTGGCGCTGGGCGGCGTGGGCATCGCGCGGCTGGCGATGTTCCATATCGGACCGGACATCGCGGCCGGCCGGCTGGTGCCGCTGCTGGAGGCCTTCGATCCGGGCGACCGCGAGGACATCCACGCGGTCTATCTGGGGCAGGGCGGTCCCCTGCCGGCGCGGGTGCGCGCCTTCCTGGATTTCCTGGCCGAGCGCATCTCGGTCGAGGATTAGGGGGCGCGGGGGCGGGGCCCCCGCCGCCGTTTCAGCTCAGCCGCAGGCCGAGCTCCTGGATGAGCTTGCGCTCCTCCTCCATGGTCTGGCGCACATAGGCCGTGTAGTCTGCGCTGTTCTTGTACATCGGCGCCATGTCGTAGCGATCGAGCACGCTGATATGCAGCGCGTCGGTCACGGCGCCCTTGAAGGCCTCGTCCAGCGCGCGGGTGATGCCCGCATCCATGCCCTTCGGCCCGCCGATGCCGTAGGGGCTGACCGAGACGATGTCGATGCCGCTCTCGCGCAGCGTGGGCACGTTGGGGAAGGACTTGGCGCGCCCCTCGCTCCAGACGGCGAGGCAGCGCATCCGCCCGTCCTGCACCTGCGGTCCCCAGCCCGAGCTGTCGGCGAGGATGTGGATCTGCCCGCCCAGCAGGGCCTGCATGTTCTCCGCGACGCCGCGGAAGGGCACATGCGTCCACTCGATGCTCTTCGACTTGGCGATCTGCTCCATGGTGAGGTGCAGCGAGGTGCCGACGCCCGGCGAGCCGTAGTTGAGCTTGCCCGGCTCGCGCCGCGCGGCCTCGAGGAGCTCGGCCAGCGTCTGCCAGGGCGCGTCCGCGCGCACCACGATGCCGAAGAGATAGCCGGTGATCAGCGAGATATAGGTGAAGTCCGCCAGCGGATCGAAGAGCGGGCGGCTGTTGAGCAGCGGCTGGCGCATCACGCTGATGGGGAACTGGCTGAGCGTATAGCCGTCCGCCGGGGTGGAGAGCAGGAACTGCGCCCCGAGCACGCCTCCCGCGCCGGCGCGGTTCTCCACGATGACCGGCTGGCCGAGCCGCTTGGAGGCGGCCTCGCACAAGGCGCGCATGGCGATGTCGGAGGTGCCGCCGGGCGCCCAGGGAACGAGCATGCGGATGGGTCGGCTCGGGAAATTCTGCTGCGAATAGGCGGGCGCGGCGAGGCCAGCCGCCAAGGGCAACGCGAGGGCGCTGCGGCGGGTGATATTGGACATGTCGTTCCTCGTTGTTGCTCTCTCCCGAGCATTGCCGCAACTCGGCGGACCGGCAAGGCCGAGGCCCGCTGGCCGCCTCAATCCATCCGCAGGCCCAGGCGACGCACCGCGTCGCCCTCCTCCTGGTTCAGCCGCCGCGCGAAGGCCGCGTAGTCCTCGGGGCCCATGTAGCGCAGCGGCATGTCGAAGCGGTCCAGCATGGCGACGTGCCTCGGGTCGAGCAGCGCGGGCTTGATCGCATCATGCAAGGCGCGAACGAGGCCGGGGTCGGTGTTCTTGGGCGCGGCCAGGCCGAAGGGGCTGTCGGAGACGATGTCGATGCCCGTCTCGCGCAGCGTGCGCACCTCGGGGAAGCCGCGCGCGCGCTCTGCCCCCCAGGTGACGAGCAGGCGGAAGGTGCCGTCCTGCACCAGCGGCGCCCAGCTCGTGCTGTCGGCGGTGCAGTCCACCGCGCCGCTGAGCAGCGCCTGGGCCGTGTCGGTGCCGCCGCGATAGGGAACGTGCAGGAAGGGCGCGCCGGTCTCGGCGGCGATGCGCTCCATGGCGATGTGCGAGCTCGATCCCGCGCCGGGGGAGGCATAGCTCACCCGGCCGGGATTCGCCTTGGCATGGGCGAGCAGGTCCTCCCAGCTCCGATAGGGGCTGTCGCCGCGCACCACCACGCCGAAGCAATAGCCGGAGAGGTGGATCACCCAGGTGAAGTCGGCCATCGGGTCGAAGGGCGGGCGGCGCATCATTGCGGGGATGCGGAAGGCGGTGATGGGGATCTGGCCGATCATGTGGCCGTCGCCGCGCGGCTCCTGCGCCAGCAGTGTCGGGCCCAGCGTGCCGCTCACGCCGGGGCGGTTCTCGGTGACGATGGGCTGGCCGAGATTGCGCCCCGCGAGCTCCGCCAGCAGCCGCAGATGATCCGCGGAACCGCCCGGAAGCCAGGGCACAACCAGCCGGATGGGCCGGTTGGGAAATCCGGTCTGCGCCAAGGCGGGCGCGGCCAGGGGAGTCGCGAGCAGGGCGCGACGGAAGATGCGGGTCATGCCGCCATTTTCGAGGGACCGGGCGCATGGAGCAAGCGGCCGCATGCGCCCGGCCAGGCCGCGGCTAGGGATGGAAGGCGGCGCTGAGGTCCGAGAGCATCTCGCTTTCCGCCTGGGAGACGCGCGAGGTCAGCCCCAGGAACCCGCCGGCCGCATCCGCCACCTTGTGCGCCTGGCCCATCACCTGGAGCTCGAGCTCGCGGCGGGCGTGGAGGTCCATCGGCTTGGTCAAGGCGCGCACATAGTCCTTCCAGGCGGCGGCGAGTTCCGGACCGGGCTTCTGGCGCAGCCAGCTCTCCAGGAGCGCGTGGCCGGGCGCGGCGTGATGGATGCCGCCCTGCGCCGCGGCGTCCATCACCGCGTCGATCTCGAGGCCCGACAGGTCGCCATCCGCCCAGGCGACGAGCACCAGCGGCACCAGGGTCAGGGCGGAGAGCGTCTCGGGGCCCAGGCCCAGAGCGAGGATCCGGTCCAGCACGGCGGCATCCTCGATGTGGGATGCGGTGGCGAGGGCCGCACGGCGGTCGGACTGTGCGCCGGCCTCGGCCAGACGGCGGCGGAGCTCCTCGTTCTGCTGCGCGAAGAAGGCCTCTTCCAGGCCGGAGCGGCGGTCGTCGAGGAAACGGTCGGACATGGGGACGCTCTCCATTTTGCTTCAGGACCAACGAGTTCAGGGCGGCCGGGTTGCGGCAGAGGTCGATCCCTTTGGGAAGGATTGGAATGGAGCAGGGCTGTGGCAAGGGCCGCGTGCAACATCCCTGATGCAGGGCGAGGTGAGGGAAGGCGACGGCTTGAATTCCGGCGGAAGGAGTAATGTGCCAGGGACAGAAGCGAACCACCGGATGACCCGGTGGCGTTGCCCCGTCCAGGAAAATGAACCCCGTCTCGATTTGAATTTACTCGCCGTAGCCCACGACGCGCCCATTCGTCAGATTTACAAAATGGGTTTGATATCTAGGGTCGGCCGTCAGGCCCATGTAAATTCTGTATTGCATAGATTCCGTGTTGTTTCGTGTATGCACACTCACCGGATCTCCCAGGACGGCGATAACTTGCTGCTTCGTCATGCCGATCTGAATTTCCCCAATAGATTCTGGATTCGAGCATGCCGTTATGGAAATAGATATTAGTGCAGTGGCGATGAAATTTCTCATAATATCTCCTGATGCTGGATCGAGATAATGCTTCAGCCCATGAGGGGCGGTGGGCGAAAGCCTGAATGGCCATCCCCATGGGTCAACGGATCGGAGTGGTTGCAATGGGCGGCAGGCGGGCTTGCGCCGCCACCCGGGTCCGCCTTCGCGGAAGCGGACCTCGGGCGCGACATTCAGTGGGCGGCCCCTGGCTTCAGCGGCGGGTATTGTTCACCGGAGGCGGGATGCGTCCCTCGCGCCTCGGCTCTGCTGCGGCCGAAGAGGTCGATCAGGATGGGCAGGACGATCAGGATGATGAGCGGCAGGACGGTGGTGCCGCCGACCACGACGACCGCGAGCGGTCGCTGAAGGTCGCTGCCGATGCCGCTGGCCAGGGCCATGGGCAGCAGCCCCACCATCGCCGCCATGCAGGTCATCATCACCGGCCGCATCCGGTCCACGCCGCATTGATGGATGGCGTCCTTCCACTCCAGTCCCTGCGTCTGCAGCAACCGGAAGTGCGAGAGCAGGATGATGCCCTCCATGACGGTGATGCCGAAGAGGGCGAGGAAGCCGATCGCCGCCGGGATGCTGAAGGACAGACCGACGGCATCGAGCGCGGTGACACCGCCGATGCAGGAGAGCGGCAGGATCGCCATGATGAGCAACGTGTCGCGGATCGAGTTGAACTGGACGTAGAGCAGCACCGCGATGAGAGCGAGGGCGAGCGGAACCACGAGCTTGAGGCGTGTGATCGCGTCCTGGAGATTGCGGAACTCGCCCACCCATTCGAGACGGTAGCCGGGCGGCAGCTCGACGTTGCGGAGCACACGCTCCTCCGCCTCGGTCACCGCGCTCTGCGGGTCACGGCCGCGGACGGAGAACTTCACGGGCACGTAGCGCGCGCTGTCCTCGCGGTAGATGTAGCTGGCGCCGGAGACGAAGCGGATGTCCGCCACATCCCGCAGCGATGCCCCTGATGTCGCATCGACGGGGACCCTGCCGATCGCCTCGATATCCTGGCGATGGGGGGCGGCCAGCCGGATCATGATCGGGAAGTTGCGGTCCGAGCCCTCCTCATAGAGGCGCGCCGCTTCCTGCCCGCCGATGGCCGCCTGGATGGCCGAGTTGATATCGTTGATGCTGAGGCCGTAGCGGGCGGCGCGCTCTCGATTGATGCGAATGGAGATCGTCGGCTGGCCCAGCGTGCGGAAGGCCGCGAGATCGGTGATGCCCGGGACCTGCGCCATCTCGCCGCGGATCTGGTTCGCCAGGCGGGCGAGCACGTCGAGCTCGGGGCCGATCACCTTCAGCGCATTGGCGCCCTTCACGCCGGAGGCGGCCTCCTGGACGTTGTCGCTGATGTACTGGCTGAAGTTGAAGTCGATCCCGACGAATTCGCTTCGCAGGCGGGTCTCGATCGCGGCCACGAGCGCATCCTTGGTGCGGGCGGTGGTCCAGGTGTCCTGCGGACGCAGCGGGATGAAGAATTCCGCGTTGAAGAAGCCGGCGCTGTCCGTTCCGTCGTCCGGGCGGCCCTGCTGCGAGGTCACGGTGATCACTTCCGGAAATTCGGTCACCGCGCGGCGCAGGCGATTCACCGTCTCGTTGCCCTCCTCGAGCGAGATGGTCGCGGGCAGGGTGGCGCGCATCCAGATGCTGCCCTCCTCCAGCGTCGGCAGGAACTCGCCGCCCAGGCGCGAGAACTGGAAGCCGCCGGCGGCCAGCAGCACCAGCGCGAGGCCGAGCGTGGCGGCGCGGGCGGCCATCGCGCGGCTGTACAGCCACTGATGCGCGACGGCGAGCCAGCGGACGATCGGCATGGTCCGCTCCCGCGTGTTCTCGTTGAACAGCAGGCCGGCCAAAGCGGGCGCCACGGTGAAGGTCGCGATCATCGCGCCGGCGATGGCATAGGCATAGGTCTTGGCCATGGGTCCGAAGATGCGGCCCTCGATGCCGCCCATGGTGAAGAGCGGCAGGAAGGCGGCGACGATGATGAGCGCCGAGAAGAAGATCGGCGTCGCGACTTCGGCACCGGCGGTCAGGATGGTCATGTGAACGCGGGACAGCCCGCGTGGAGAGCCCCGTAGCCTGGACGAGCGTCCTTGATGGGCCATGTGCAGGTGGCGGTAGATGTTCTCGACGAGGATGACGGTCGCATCCACCAGCAGCCCGAAGTCGAGACTGCCGAGGCTGAGCAGATTGGCGCTCTCACCCCGTAACAGCATGATGATGACGGCGAAGAAGAAGGCGAAGGGGATGGTGGCGCCGACCACGAGCGCGCCACGCAGGTCACCCAGGAAGATCCACTGGATGAAGACGACCAGGCAGATGCCGATGATGATGTTCTTCACGACGTGGTGCGTGGTCTGGTCCACCAGCTCGCGCCGGTCGTAGATCGGCACGATGTGCACGCCCGGGGGGAGGATGCCGCCGGCATTGAGCGTGCGGAGTTCCTCCTGCACGGCCCGGATGGTGGGCAGCGTCTCCTCGCCGCGGCGCATCAGCACCACGCCCATGACCACGTCGTCCGCCGCGTCCTGGCCGGCGATGCCCAGGCGGGGCAGGCTGCTCACCTCTATCCGGGCAACGTCGCTCACCAGCACCGGCACGCCTCCGGAAGCGGTCAGGACGACGTTGCCGATATCCTCGATCTGACGGATCAGCCCTATTCCCTGGACCACCGCCGCCTGGGGGCCGACGTTGACGATGCCCGCACCGACCGTGGCGCCGCCCTGGCCCAGCGCATCCGCGACCTGGCGGATGCTGAGCCCGTAGGCCGAGAGCCGGGGGAGGTCGATCACGACGTTGAAGGCCTTGCTCGGGCCGCCATAGGCGGTGACGTCGACGACGCCGGGGACGCGCTTGAACCGCCGCTGCAGGATCCAGTCCTGGATGACCCGCAGATCGGCGGGACTGAAGCCGGGGGGGCCTTCCACCCGGTAGCGGAGGATCTCGCCGATGGGAGACCAGGGGCTGATCTCGGCCAGCACGCCACTGGGCAGGTTGATCTGGCCCAGGCGGTTCAGCACGTATTGCTGCGCCTGCTCGTAATTGACCCCGTAGGTGAACTGCGCCTGCACGACAGACAGGCCGAAGAGGCTGGTGCTGCGGGTGGTGCGCAGGTTAGGCATCCCGGACATGCCCACCTCGATGGGGATGGTGATGTAGCGCTCGATTTCCTCGGCGCTTTGACCCGTGCTCTGGGTGATCACCACGACCGTTGGCGGCACGGGATCGGGGTAAGCCTCGATATTGAGCCGCACGAAGCCGAAGGCACCGGCGGCGACGAAGGCGATGAAGAGCAGGACAACCAACGCGCGTTTTTGCAGTGAGAATGCGATGAGCTGACGCATGAACCACCCAGTTTGTGACGACCTCAATTCATTCAGTTTATGTTCAGCTTCGCTCAATCATGTCAAACTGATTCAGCAATTGTTCAGCTTCAATGTGAGTCAAAAATTTCTATGATAATTTAATTTAGTAAATTCAATTGGTTAAATGGAGAGCCGCATTGGCTTTGAGAGGCTTTCTGTGCACAGATCAAAAAATTACAGAAATTTAAGTTATTCAATCTGTTCAGATTTGGTTAATCTTTGGCCCGCCGCGAGCCGATTAGCGCCTTCTGGATGGAATCGCCATGACCCTGCTTGATCAAAAGTCCTCCCAGATCGATCGGAGCCAGCAGTCGCTCGCCTCTGCGGAGCCCGTCGCCGCCCCCTCCGGCAAATCCCGCAGGAGCTGGTACGTCCTGGGCGGCGCCCTGGCCGTCGGCGGCGCAGCCGTGTTGCTGTGGCCGCAGGAGGCGGCGAAGCCCGTCCCCCGCGTCGCTGCGAGCAACGATGCGGGCTACAGTGAATTCCGCCTCAACGCCTCCGAGCTTCGCGCGCTGCGCATCGAGCCGGTCACCAGCCGCGAATTCCGCCCCGAGCGCATCGCCGAGGGCCGCATCGCCTATAACGACGACCGCTCCACCCCCATGCTCTCCCCCTATACGGGCCGCGTGACGCGCGCTTTCGCCCGCGTCGGCGATCGGGTTGAGGCCGGTGCGTTGCTCTACGAGATCGAAACGCCGGACGTGACCGGCGCCGCCAACGACCTGCTCGGCGCGCTGGACAACGTCCAGAAGGCCAATGTCGCCTTGGCCCAGGCCCGGCGCGAGGATACCCGCCAGGCCTCGCTCTTCTCCGCCCGCGCCACCTCGCAGCGCGAGGTCGAGCAGGCGCGCGCCGCCTCGGCTTCGGCCGAGTCCGATCTGCGCAGCGCTAATGCCCAGGCCGAGGCCAATCGCGACCGCCTGCGCGTGCTGGGCCGCACGCCCGAGCAGATCGCCGAGATCGAGCGCACCCGCCAGGTCAGCGGCGTCATCACCGTCACCGCGCCGCTCGCCGGCACCGTCACCCAGCGCCGCGCCGGTCCCGGCCAATGGCTGACAGCCGGGCAGGGCGATCCCGTCTTCACCATCACCGATCTCTCGACCATGTGGCTCGTAGCCAATGTTCGCGAGATGGACGTGCCGGCCATCCGCATCGATCAGCGCGTGGACGTCACGGTCGGCGCTCTTCCGGACCAACGCTTCGACGCGCGGATCGTGCGCACTGCCGCGGGCCTCGACCCGACCACCCGGCGCCTCACCGTCATGGCGGAGATTCTGGACCCGAATGGCGAGTTGCGTCCGGAGATGTTCGCCACCTTCCATATCAGCGTGGGCGAAGCGTCCCTCGCGCCCGCGATTCCTGCCAGCGCGGTGGTTGTCCGTGGCGACGAGACGAGTGTCTGGCTGGCCCTGGCGGACGATCGCTTCATCATGCGGCCGATCACCCTCGGCGTTCGCCAGGACGGGATCATTCAGGCTCAGGCTGGCCTTGCCGTGGGCGAGAGGATCGTCACCGGCGGTGCGCTCTTCATCGATCGGGCGACGCGCATCGATTGATTTTGCCGGCGCGTCCACGATGCGGCCGATCCCACAACTTGCCGTCTTTGTGCCGCTCCCGACCGGGGCTCGCCTCGTCGCGAGCGCATCGGATCCGGGATTGGTGCGCCCCTTCGCTCAATTCTGACTTCATAGGATATGTGATGACCGCGCGTATTCACCGTCCGGGCCGCTTCATGCTGCGTTCCACTCTTGTCGTGGCCTTGTGCTGCCCTGCGTCTTTTGCTCTCGCTCAGGCGCAACCGAGATCTGCTGGCGCCGGCATGCAGGTCCTGCCGCTGCCCGGCCATGCCCGAGTGGTGACGATGGCCGAGGCTGAGCGCCTGCTGCTGGACCGCAACCTCACCGTGATTGCCGCCCAGCGCGGCATCGACGTAGCCCGTGCGCAGCGGCTCGTCGCCTCCTCCCTCCCGCCGGCCCAGTTGAGCGCCGGCAACACTGTCGGTGAGTTCAACGAGACCCAGAGCAGCGGCATCCGCGGCGCGCGCTTCCATGGTCCCAACAACAACATCAGTATCGGGCTGCAGGTTCTGGTGGAGCTCGGCGGCAAGCGCGAGCTGCGCACCCGCTACGCCAATGAGAACATCGCGGTGGCCGAGGCGCAGGTGCTCGATGCCCTGCGCAACCAGATCTTCGCGCTGCGCCAGAACTTCATCGCCGCTCTCGCCGCGCGCGCCAATCTCGAGGTCGCGCTGGCCAATCGCGGCAGCCTCGACCGCACCGAGGCGCTGCTGCGCCGCCAGCTCCAGGACGGCGCGCTGCCCGAGGGCGACCTGCTCCGCTTCCAGGCGAGCCGCGTGCCCTTCGAAGCCGACGTGACCACCGCCGCCCAGGCCTATGCCGCCGCGGTGGCGCAGGTGGCCGTGTCCCTGGCGCTCGACGCCGCCGCCTCCGTGCGGGCTCCAGCGCCGAGCCGCGACCCGATGCGCGTGGCGCTGCCGGCTTTGGCCATCGACGTGCGCGGCCGGTTCGACACGGTGCCCGATATCGGCGTCTCGCGCGGCACGCTGGGTGATGCGGTGCAGAGCCGCGCGGATGTGGTCGTGGCCTCGCGCCAGGCCTCGGCCGCCGGCGCCAATACCGCGCTGACCGAAGCGCAACGTTGGCGCGACGTGACGGTGGATGGGGGCTGGAGCCGGTCGCGGCTGTCGCAGGACGCGCCCAATGCGGGCTACCCGCTGACCGCCAGCAACCAGTTCACCCTCGGCCTGTCGGTGCCGATCTTCACCAGCCGGATCACGCGGGGCAACATCGGCGCCGCCCAGGGCGAGCAGGCCCAGAGCGAGGCTCAGGCGCAGAACACGCTCCTCCAGGCCCGAGCCGACTTTGCCACCGCCTGGTCCGCCTACGAGCAGGCACGCGCCCTGCTACGCCTTTACACCGGCGGCGCGCTGAGCCGGGCGGAGCAGGCCTATCGCAGCTCCGAGCAGGCCTATCTCGCCGGCGGCCGCAACCTGCTCGATGTGCTGGACGCGCTGCGCACGCTGAACGCGACGCGGGTCGCGGCGAACGATGCGCGGGCGCAGTACCTCACCGCGCTGGCGCAGCTGGAGTTCGCGACGGGCGTGGGGGGAATCTCGGCGAAGTTATAGCAACTGGCGCTTGTGTTGTGTTGACGGTGACGACCAGACCGCAGGGTGGTTTCGGCTGATCGCTTCTCAGCGTTGAGAGCTGCGGTGAGACAGAAAACATCGTCACAGCCGCCCCTTCACCTCTGGGAAATCGTGGAAAACCCGCACCGAGCCGAACTCTCGACCGTCGAGCGAGCGCATCTCCTTCGGCGTGGGGCGCGTGAACGACGAGCCTGTGGAGCATCCACTCTTCGATACCCGCGACGCCTGGCTCGCCGCCGACGCCATGCCGATGTTCCCGGCCGCCCAGAAGCGGCTCGGCACGGTCGGCGCCGGTAACCGCTATGTGGACCTGTTTCGCGAGGTGAAGGAGGGTGTGGAAGAAGCCGGTAGTCCGATGTGAATCGGCATTAATTTTGGATGGCGTTCAGTATAATTATTTAATTAAATCTATTTTTAAATAATATAAAACATTAATTTCCAGATTTACAGGTATAGATCGATATTTATGATGTCTGATTCATGATGGGATAGTAGAATTTCGTGATAAAATCGGTAAATCAGAAAATAAACTTGTTAAAATTTTGCAAATACACTCAAATAAGCAGCTTCATCCCAGCTCTGTCGCAGAGAAATGCGGCTTCTCGCAAATATCTATGAGGTAAACGGCGGCTGACGCGACCACTGATAGCCCGCCCGTGCCTTCTCAAATCCATAGTTGAACAGCGGCGTCATGTAAGCCTGATCGAAAGGCTTTTCATAGGCGACCGTGAAGTCGCGCCCGATATAGGCCATGCGGAACTCGACGCCGTCGCGCTCGGCGTTCAGCCAGATGCGAACCGCGTCATTGTAGCCGCTGGAGGCGGTCATGGTGGCGATCGCGCGTTGGGCGATGCTCACCGTCCGCCGGTTGGTCGAAGCCCAGTCTGAATCCAGGCGGGCGTTGCGGATCATCCAGGCATGGACCGGCGGCACCGGTCTACGGGCACGAATGCTGGCGCGCCGGTGCTCCGCCACGGCCGTGGGATAGAGGAAGGCCTGTGCCACTGCACCGCCGTCGACGTGCAGCTCATGATACGTCCGTCCGTCCACCTCCACGTCGAAGAGCACCGGCGGGAAGACGCCGGGTATCGCCGCGGAGGCCAGCAGGATACGCCGGATCAGGTTCGGTGCCCGCGGATCATTGCTATTGGCGATGGCGCCGATGTTCCAGATCACCGGCAGCTGGGTGTCGAGATTGGTGGTCCCCACGAGCAGCAGTCGCCCCTCGCGGTATCCCTGCGCGATGGCCGACAGCATGGCGGTATCCATCTGCCGGGAGATGGTCGCGAAGAGCGGCGTTGTGTCGGACATCGCGTCGTCGAAGATCGCGGCGGTGAAGTGGCGCTCAACGGCGACATCGGCCAGCGTGATGCCGGTATAGACTTGTTTCAGCGCGGCATCCGCCGAGGCGCCGACGAAGGCAAAGGGTGCCGTCAGGGCACCCGTACTGACGCCGGTGACGAGGTTGAAGACGGGACGCGAACCTTGCTGCGACCAGCCGTTGAGCAGGCCGGCGCCGAAGGCTCCATCCTCGCCGCCACCGGAGATCGCCAGCAAGTGAAGCGGCGGGTTCGCCTCGTTCGGGCTCAGGCCGAGGAAAGCGCGCCGTCGTGCGAGGGCTGCCATGTATTCCTGCGTGATCGCCGCGGAGCCGTCTCCGGCAAGGAAGCGCTCGTTCGGCAGGCCCAGCACGGAGGCGCGGTGAGACTGGCCGCTCGGTACGGCGGGCTCGCGGACCGGCAGGGCGCAGCCGGAAAGGGTGCCGCCCCCGAGGAGGAGCGCGGAGCGGCGGGAGAGCTGAGGCATATCGTGTTTTTTCCAGTCTGCTCAGAAGCTCACATTGACCACGAACATCGGGCCGCCGAGCGACAGGCTCTGAACCGTGGAGCGGCTGCTTTGCTCGAAGGACAGATGCCGGTAGAGGGCCGACAGGCTCACGCTGCCCATTCGGTAGCCGATCCCGGAAGCGGCCTGCCAGGTCAGATCAGACCCTCCGGTGCCGATGTCGAAGTAGTAGGGCATGAAGAAGCCCGTCTGCCCGAGGTTCAGGCTGCCGCGGAAGCCGGCGATCCCGTTCCAGATGTCGGTCCGCGTCGAGACGCGTCCCGATCCGCCGAAGCTGGCGCCGTTGCCGCGAGGGCCGGCGACGTTGAGCTGCAGTCGGTAATCCGTGCGCGCCTCGACATCGGCGAGACGAAAGCCCGCGAGCACGTCGAGATGGCCCCAGTCGCCCTGGAGCGCGGTATAACCGCCGGCGAGGGTCCAGATCGTCGTCCGAAGCACGGTGCCCGTCCCGGTCTGCAGGGACCGGGAGATCGGGCGCGACGGCAGGCCGAAGAAGTCGAGCGAGCGGATGTCGGTCTCCTTCGCTCCCACATCCATGAACATCAGGTCGGTCAGCACGGAGAAGCGGCCGCGCCGGGCCTCGGCCGAAAGCATCGCCGCGAAGTTGAGCCCGGGCAGGTAGTCGCCCGGGCTGCTCGATGCCGTGGTGTTCAGCCTTCCGCCGAGGGCGGCGGGCAGGTCGAAGCGGAGCCCCGTGCTGATCTCCGGCAGCCAGAGATAGGGCGCGATGTTGAATCGCCACGCCGATGGATCGGCCGTGGGCGACGGCACGGCGGGCGGCTGCTGCGCCGCCACGCCCGTCGCCGCGGCAACCGAGAGGAGCGACGCTGTCGCGATGACGCGCATACGGCGCGCGCGCCCGCTCTCGTGACGGTTCATAACCGACGTGCCTCGACTCAGAGCTTCTGGATCGCGGGCGGCGCCCAGCTGCCGTTGAGCACGGCGGCCTTGGGTGCATAGAGCCGCATTGCCAGGCTGATCGGGCCGCGTGGCGGCGAAGGCAGCCAGTTCGGCCGCTTCTCGGCGCCTGGATCCTCATGCTGGATGTGGAGGTCGAGCGAGCCGTCCGCGTTGTAGGTGAGCGTGTCGCGATCGCCGATGGCGAAGCGGTTCAGCGGATTGGCGACCTGGAAGCCGTCGGCATCATACAGCGTCAGCGACCAGAACGCATTGACCGGCGGCAGCTCGGCCTTCTCGAAATGCATGGTGTAGCGGCCTTCGCCCGTCAGGGGATTGCCCCGGGCATCGGCGATGCTCAACGGGTAGACCGCATCCTCCGGCGGGTTCGCCCCGAGGCCGAGCTGCGCGATGATGGCGCGCTGGAGATAGGAATTGCCGTAGACGCCGATGGTGTCGGTATTCATCTGCCAGCCACGCACCACCCGGGCGATGGTCGGCAGCTTCTCGACCATGAGACGCGCGCCGTCGGCCGCGCCCTCCCCGAGGGCCTGGCGCAGCGCCGGAGACAGCGCCTGCGGGTCGAAGCCCTGCCCAGGGACGATGCCGATGCGGGCCAGTCGCGCGACGAGCGACCAATCGGAGTCGTGCGGTGGGTGCAGCCTCATCAGCTCCGCCGCCATGCCGAAATAGGCAGCGGGCTGCATGGTATCGACCTGCACCTTCGGCGGCGTCCGCATGTCCACGCCCGGGTCGATCGTCACGCTCGGCGGCAGCGCGGGCTGGCCGCGCCGCGCCAACGACGTGATGCGGAGGCCGTCCTGCACCTGGTGCACGGCCGGATAGTCGGACGGGCCGTTGGTCTGCGTCCGCCCCACGATCCAGACATAGGGCGTCGGCGCGTCGATCCGACGCAGGCCCGCCGGCAGGGCGCCGGTCCAGCCGCGCGGGACAACGGCGAACTCGGCGGCCTGCGTCCCGCTGGTGCGCTGGCCGGGGACGGCGAAGGAGTCGCTCCACATGTCGAGCATCTGCAGGAGGTAGTAGCGGCCGCCGGTGTCCGGCGTGGAGACGACCATCGGCCCCTGGGTCAGGTCCAGCCAGGCGACCGAGTAGAGCGTGTCGAAGTTGGGCCGCACCACCTCCCGGAACTCGGCGCCCGGATAGGCGCGGATATGCACGAAGGAATTCATGGGGCCGCGGCCCGGCATCCGACCGGCTTCGATGTTCGTGACCTGGCGCCGGGTCATTTCCATCGTCACGAGCGGATAGAAATAGAGATAGGCCTCGCGGGCGATGAGGCGTGCCTCGTCGGGCGCCGCCATCGGAACAGGGTTCGCGGCCGCGGTCTGCGCCCATGCGGACCGGAGCAGGCCGGCACCCGCGAGGGCGCCGCCGGTGCCGAGCAGAATTCGACGTTGAAGCGTCATGATCAGGAACCTTGTTCAGTTGGAGCTGGCGTTGCGGGGAGCGGTGCGCCGCTGGTCACGGTGGCGGAACCACCAGGTAGACGACGTCCGGGCCCTGCATGTACGGCCGCAGCCAGGCTTGGCCGCAGCGGTAGTAGGTGACGGAGCCCGCTCGCTGCGTCGTGCAACCACCCGGCAGCACGGCGATCGTCGCGCCGGTCGTCAGCCCCGCCGGGGAAGGGACAATCGCGCGGGCCTCGGCCGAACCCGCGATCGCGCCCGCGACCGTGCCGGCCACGATTCCGGCGGCGATGGTCCCGGCCAGCGGCGCGACCGGACGCGCATAGCCGGGATAGACGGGAACCACGGGGACCGCGACGACCGGCGAGCGATAGCCTGGCCGCACGACGGCGCCGGCTCGCCCGTAGGGCCCCACGGCGACGGCGCCACGCGGGCCGACGGCGGCGGCTCCCCCATGAGGCCCAACCCCGAAAGCCCCGCGATGCCCCACCACGGCGCTGCCGCCGCGCGGCCCCGTGGCGGTGGTCCAGGCCGCCGCGCGCTGGCTGGCCGGCGTGGCCAAGGCCAGCAGGCAAGCGCCGCCAAGCAAATAGAGGGTCCGACGCGAGATCACGGCGACGCTCCTTCCGGACGAAGCGCCAGCGTTGCGGGGACCGCCCCTGGCGGCGGCACGAAGTTGAAGGCGTTCGCGGCGAGGCGCGGCGACAGGTTCCAGTCCTCGAAGTCGATGGTGATCCGGCCTGGGGTGTCTTCGCCCCGTCCCGTCAGCGAGATCCGCAGCGGCAGCGCGCGGGAGCCGGCCTCCAGCCAGATCTCCCAGTCCACGGCGGGATTGCGGAGCGCGAAATGGTCGACCGCGATGCCGCGCACGACGCTGCGGCCGACGACGACGCCTGTCGTCTCGCTGCCGGAAACGAGAGCCGCGTAGGGATCGGCCGCGAGGAAGGGCCGCACCGCGATGTCGATGCCGAGCCGATCCTCGAGCCAGCCCACCGCACGCTCGAGATCGCCCGAGAGCGGGCTGGCCGCATAGACGTTCGCCACGGGGTTGAGCAGCGTCACGGTGGAGCCGTCGTAGGACAGGGTGAAGCTGCCGAGATCGCTGCCGACCGAGGCAGCCAGACGATCGGGCTTGCTGATCGCGAGGGCCGCACTGCCACCGAGCAGGACGCGCTGCCCGTTGGCCAATGCGCCCTCGTGGAGCGTGCTGGTGCGCACGGTGAAGGCCGTTGCCGCCGTCAGCGTCGCCGACATGCGCCGCAATCTCGTCTCGACCAGGGGCTCCGTTGTCGCGCCCGGGTTCTCACGCCCGGACCCGGTGTCGCCCGGCGCCGGGGCGGCCGTCGCGATGCCGCAGCCAAGGCCGAGCAGAAGGGCCGCGAGGCTTCGTGCCACGCGCCATTTCAAAGGGCGTCGCTCCAGATGGATGCGTGTCATGCCTGTTCTCTTCCTGCCGGCACGTCAGCGCATCGAGACGACGACCGCGTCGCCGCCCAGATTGAGCATGAGGCCCGTGCGATGGGCGCTGAGGCGCATGATCACGCCGTCGGCGTTCTGGAGCCAAAGATCGCCCGCACTGGCCTGCCCCAGGGCGAAGCCGTAGCGCGCCTGAGCATATTCGCCGGCGAACCGCGACGGGTCCTGCAGGTTGTAGACTTCGCCGACGGCTTCGATCGAGGAGGCGCCGATGCCGCCGATGCCCAGCCCCGTGACGGTGAAGGGATGGCTCCGGCCGTGGAATTCGAGTGTGCCCGTGCCGTGGCTGCCGCTACCGATATAGGCGACGCTGACCATCTGCATCCGGACCCTGCCGTCGGGGCGTCGGCCCTCGATGGCGGCCGGGCCGATGCGATCGTTCTGGCAAGCCGAGGCGAGCAGGAGAGCCGCGAGCAGGGCCATGGTGCCACTGCGGCGGTCGATGACCCGAAGCCGCTTCATCGACCCGTCCGCGCATCGAGGTCGCTGGCGACGTACAGCATGCGAAGTTCCTCCACGGGTGCACCTGCCGCTGTGTCGCGGGGCCGAAACCCAGTTGCGCCCGCCTTAGGGAGAGCGGCCGCACGATCCGGTTTTCGTTCGGTGGAGGAAAGCCCGAACGATATCGAAAATTTCGCTGAATGGCTCGCACCGTTGCGCAGACGGGAATTGGGCGCGCTACGCGGTGCCGTGTATCCGCTCCAGCGTCGCGGAGGGCGCCTCGCCGAAGGCGCTGCGGTAGTCATGGGCGAACTGCCCCAGATGCCAGAAGCCATGGGACAGCGCGACGGATTTCACCATCGGGCGCGGACCGTCGCGCGACAGCAGCGCGGCGCGCACCATGCCCAGCCTCCGGCGCTTCAGATAGCGGTGCGGGCTGATCATGGAAGTGCTCTGGAAGGCTTCGGAGAGAGCCGAAGCCGATACCCCGAGGGCGTCGCAAAGCTGTGTGGTGTAGATGGGGCGATCGACATGGGCGCGAAGGTACTCGTCGGCCGCGAATACGATGCGCTTCCTCGCTCGCGAGCTTCGAGGGGGAGAAATCGGCGCGTCATTCCCGACCGAGGCCACAAGTTCGTGGAAGGCCTGGAGAAGCGCCTCGCGCAGGGCTCGGCGCGGCTGCTCTCCCTCGAACACCATGGGCGCCTCCACGACCATCGTGCCGGCCGCCCGAGCCAAGCTCGTAATTCTCGTCCATGCCGAGAGCGACGGGCGGAGCAGAACATTCGAGCCAGGCCGGAAGAGCGCCTTGCCGGCCGAAGCCTCCGCAAGCGCGCCGACCAGGTTGGTGGAAAAGGTCACCAAAGCGAACTGGACGTCGTGTTCGCTCGAACGCAGCACCTCCGCGCCGCTTCCATAGAGGCCGAAGCTGCGAGGTCCGGACGCGACGCCGTTGATGAGGAGGTTCTCGTCAGGGTTCAAGGCGAGATGGAGGAGCGCCCTGTCAGGAGCGACCGCGGCAAGACACATATGCGCGGAGCATGCTCCGACCTGAAGCGTCATGTCCTCCAGCAGAAAGCTCGAGGAGGAGGCGGCAAAGGGGCCCTGACGCAAAGGAACGAGGCGTAGCTGTGCGCCGTGGAGGCCGGCGCCGGCCAGCTCCGGATCGGAGAGCTCCTCGCGCATCACTCCGTGGGGAAGTGTCTGCTCTTGCTTCACCATTCCTCCGTACACCGCACAAAACGAGACGTTTTTGCAACGAATTCGATCACCTACAAATATGTAGATACGATGAAGCGCGGCGTCCGAAGATCAGGAGGGAGTATATTTCGTAGCTCGCGCAGGATGGAATGCCTCCCACCCGGAATATTTGCGATATTTTGAGGGCGATGCTGGATCCGCGAGAGATAACTGGCAGCGCAGGCTCGTGTCCCAGGCCTGATGAAGCAAGTCACAAGCCCGCATGATCGCACTTTTAATCGTCGAGGCGCTTGTCCGGATGAGTCGTGGTGGGTTTCAATGCACCAGTTAGGGAGTCGGTTGAGGCGCTCCCATCTGCGCATCGAGATCTGGGACACGGGACGCGGCATTCAGGACACGCACCTCAATCGGATCTTCGAGGAGTTCGAAAGGCTGGAGACCGGCAGTCGCACGCCGGGCTTTGGCCTGAGCCTACCGATCGTTCGCTAGCTTTGCCTGCTCATCCGGCCGCATGTGGAGGCCTGCGGGCGTCCAGCATGCGGTACAGCGCCGTAAGACGAATCTTCACCATCTCCTCCGCCAAGTTGAGGTCGCGGCCGATTTCCCTGGTCGACCGGCCCGCCAGCAGGCGTTCCAGCACCTCACGCTTCTGCGCAAATTCGGTAGAGGGAGCTCGGCGCTACTAATCCACGAGGCGCCATGCATGGCCCCCCAAATGTCAGCTTCACTCCGTACGTGTCTTGGGAGCGGATCTTCCGCCTTTGGCCCCATCCTGCCGGGCACCGAAGTGCGCCCAAAGCCGTATCAATGTTTCGAGCTTCATCTCGATAGCGGACACAGCGAAACCGCCGCCGCCTGCGCCATTGGCGCGGGTCAACAGGTCCGAAGGCCTGGGGCAACGCCACCTAGTTCGCGTGTGAGATCATCGGCGACATTGAGGAGGACGCCAGAAGCGCTGGCTGCGGCGTCCTGGGTGAAACGGGTCAGCGGCCCCGTCAGGCACAAGGCGCCGGCGAAATTCCGCCCCGGGCCGAAGACAGGCGTGGCCATGCCGGCGACATGCGGATCGCTCACCCCACCGGTGTAGATCGGCAGAGCGATAGTCGCCACCTCGTCTCGCAGCGGGACGCTCCCGAACACCCGCAGCACATGAGCGATGGCGGATTGATCCATCGGCAGCAGGTCGCCCTGCCGAACATGCAGACGAAGCCGGTGCGGCGAGTCGACCCGGTAGAGGCATTGCCGCTGCTGTCCGCTGCGGACATAGAACGACGCGCTCTCCCCGGTCTCCGCCACCAGTCGCTCGAGCGCTGGCATGACGCTCGCCTCGACCCGGAAAGACTGCTGGTAGATCGAGCCGAGGCGAAACAGCTCCGCCCCCAGCCGATAGGATCCATCCGACTGGCGGACGAGGAAGCCGTGCTCCTCCAGCGAGATGGCCAGCCGCATGATCGTCGTCTTCACGAGGCCGGTCCGCGCGGTGAGCTCGGCCAGGGTGACGGCGTCGTCGCCCCGGCGGAAGGCGGACAGCAGCGTCATGGCCCGCCCGGCCGAGGCCACGCCGTCCAGGGAAGTCTTCGCTCGGTTCAAGGCGGTCATGGCCAAAGCGATACGGTCCGTGCGACGCCGCAGCAAGCGTCAGTCTTGCTGGGAATAGAGCGGCAACCCGGGAAAAGGGAGTTCGGCACGGAGGATCGTCCCCGTCTCGGATTCCGTGATGAACAGGCTTCGTCCCTCCGCGCCGCCGAAGGCGAGGTTCGTCGTGGACCAGCCCGCGGCCGAAGCGAGGCGTGCCAGCGGTTCAGCGCGCGGCGAAAGGCGCCAGACCGTCCCGAATCCCGCATGGGCCACCAGCAGGCAGCCCTCGGTGTCCAGTGCGAGCCCGTCCGGCCCGCTGGGGCCGCCATGGAGATGGCAGAAAATGCTGGCCTTGGTCACGCTGCCATCGGCATGCAGCGGCAGGCGCCAGATCTGGTTGGCCCGCGTCACCGCCACCAGCAGGAAGGCGGCGTTCGGGGCAACGACAATGCCGTTGGGGCTTGGCACCGTGCCGATCAGGCAGTCCAGTCGTCCATCCGTGGCGAGGCGGTAGACGCGCCCGGTCGGATCCTGCAGCCCGGTCTGGCCCTGGTCCGTGAAATAGAGCTCGCCCGAGGGGCCGAAGACGAGGTCGTTGACGCCCTTGAAGCTTTCCGACCGTGCCGTTTCCAGGAAGGGCGTGACCGATCCGCTATTCGGATCGAGCAGCATGATCCCCCGCCCGTAGTCGGTGATGAAGATGCGCCCGTCCTTGTGGATCTTCAGGCCGTTGGGCCAGCCATCGTATTCCGCCACCTGCTCCCATTCGCCCTCGGTCGAGATGCGGAAGATGCGGCCGAAGGGGATGTCGGTGACGTAGAGGCGGCCCTGCCGGTCGAAGGAGGGGCCTTCCAGGAAGGAGTCCACGGGCTGCCCCGCCCGGTTGGCGTCGCTCCACGCCGTCCGCCGCGGCTGGCGGAAGCGGTCCGGGAGGCGGGTGAAGACCGTGGTCTCGATCCGCGGCGGCGGCGCGAAGAAGCTCATGGCGCCTACTGCCGCTCGATGCCGCCGGCGGCCACGACCTCGCGCCAGCGCCCGGTCTCCTGGGTCAGGACCTCGGCGAAGGCGGCCGGCGTGATCCCGCCCGGCTCGGAGCCGAGCTCCGCGACAAAGGTCCGCATCTCCGGGGTGGCGAGCGCCTTCGCCGCCTCCTGGTACAGCCGCTCCATGATCGGTGCCGGCGTGCCGGCCGGCGCCGCCAGTCCGGACCAGTTCGTCACGCCGAAGCCAGGCAGCCCGGCTTCCGCGAAGGTCGGCACGTCGGGCAGGGCCGCCACGCGGTGCTCGCCGCTGATGGCCAGCGCGCGCATCTGCCCGCCACGGATATTCCCCAGTGCCGAGCCAGGCGAGATCATCACGAGGTCGACCGTGCCGGAAAGCAGGCCGATGACCGCCTCGCCGGCGCCGCGGAAGGGCACGTGGTAGAGCTTCACCCCGGCCGCACGCTCGAAGGCCAGGGTCGAGAAATGCGGCGCGCTGCCCATGCCGCCCGTGCCGTAGGTCAGCTTCTCCGGATCGCGCTTCGCCGCCGTCATCAGCGAGGCGAGGTCGGCATAGGGCGAGTTGCGCCCGACCGCGAGCAGGACGGGCGAGAAAGCCGTGACCGTGATCGGGGAGAAGGCCGTCGCCTGGTCGAAGGGCAGCCGGCTGAAGAGGTAGGGCAGCATGGCGTAGGTGTTGTCCATCGCCAGGAGCGTGTAGCCGTCCGGCGCGGAGCGGGCGGCCTCGGCCGCGCCGATCGTGCCCGTGGCGCCCGACTTGTTCTCGACCACGAAGCTCTGGCCCATCTGCTCCGACAGCTTCTGGGAGATGCGGCGCGCCAGCGTGTCCACGGCGCCGCCGGGCGCCCAGGGCACGATCACGCGGATCGGGCGGCTCGGATAGGCGGGTTGCGCGCGGGCGAGAGCCGGAAGCGAAAGAGCTCCGAGGGCGCCGAAGAGGGTCCGGCGGGGAAGGGAATGAGGGCAGGTCGACACTTGCGTTTCCTCTCCAGAATGGTTTATTTCGAAACGTCGTTGCGTTTCATGGGTCGCTTCTGAACCCCGGCCGCAGCCCTGTCAACAAATGGCGCATCAATCGGCGCCCTGCTTCGGGAGGGGCGATCATGGCCTCAGGATTCCGCATTCTTCGACGCACCGCCTGCGTGGCGCCCGCGCTGGTCGAGAGCTTCCGCTCGCTGCCGGTCGCCAATGTAAGCGACGTCATGGCCCGCATGACGGCCGCCGGTCCGCGCCTGCGCCCGATGCACGCCCAGGGCGTGAAGCTCGCCGGCCCGGCGCTGACGGTGAAGACGCGCCCGGGCGACAACCTCATGGTCCACAAGGCGATCGCGCTGGCGGCGCCGGACGACATCATCGTCGTGGATGCGGGCGGCGACCTGTCCAACGCGATCATCGGCGAGCTGATGCTGGCGCAGATGGTGAAGCGCGGCCTCGCCGGCATCGTCATCAATGGCGCGATCCGCGACAGCGCCGAGATCCGCGCGCAGGAATTTCCGGTCTTCGCCGCCGGCGTGACCCATCGCGGCCCCTACAAGGACGGGCCCGGCGAGATCAACGTGCCGATCGCCATCGACGGCATGGTCATCGCGCCGGGCGATCTTATCCTGGGCGACGACGACGGCCTGCTCTGCGTGCCCCTGGCCGATGCGGAAACGGTCCTCGCCGCCGCTGCCGCGAAGCACGCGGCCGAGGTGAAGCAGATCGCCAATATCGAGGCCGGGACGCATGACGCCTCCTGGGTGGATGCCTCGCTGCGACGGCTGGGCTGCGAGGGGCTCGACTGACATGCTCCAGCGACGCCACCTTCCGCTCGTCGCCCTGGCTGCCGGGGCCGGCGAGGCCCGCGCCCAACCGCGCGGCTGGCCGGTCGGCCGCGCCATCGAGGTGGTCGTGCCCTTCGCGCCCGGCGGCGGCATGGACGTGATGACGCGCGCCTTCCTGCCCTTCCTCCAGGCTGCCTTGCCCGGCTCGACCTTCGTCGTGACGAACCGCGCGGGCGCCGGCGGGCAGATCGGCACCGAATGGGTGGCCAATGCGCCGCCGGACGGCTTCGCCCTCTGCGCGGCGGCCTTTCCCTTCCTGGTCAGCACGCCGATCGAGCGGCCGGTGCGGTGGAAGCCCTCCGAGCTCACCTATCTCGCCAATGTCGTCGACGATCCCTGCGGCCTCTTCGTCGCGCCGGCCTCGCCGCTGCGCGGGTTGCAGGACCTCGTGGCGGCAGCGAAGCGCAGCCCGGGCGACCTGCCCTACGGCACGGCCGGCATCGGCGGCGACGACCACATCGCCATGCTGCTGACCGAGCAGGCCGCCGGGATCCGCCTGAGCCACGTGCCCTTCAGCGGCACGGCCCAGATCATCCCGCCGCTGCTGGCCGGCCAGCTCGACATCGGCGCCTTCAACATCAGCGAGGCCCTGCCGCTGCTCCGCGAGGGGCGGCTGCGCTCCCTGGGCCTCGCCGCGGCCGAGCGCTCCCCGCTGGCACCGGAGATCCCGACCTATCGCGAGCAGGGTGTCGACGTGCTGGCCAGCGGCGGGCGCGGCTTCTTCGCGCCGCCAGGCCTGCCACCTGCGATCCGAGATCCGCTGCTTCAGGCCTTCGCCGTCGCGCTGGACGCGCCGGGATGGGCCGCCGCCGCCGAGCGGCAATCCCTGCCGCTCCGTCCGCTGCTCGGCGACGCCTTCCGCTCGATGGTCCTGGGCGCGGAGACCTCCCTGCGGGAGCTCTGGGCGCGCCATCCCTGGAAGGAATAATTTTCTCGTGACCGACCTGGAAACTGCCCCATGACCCTCGCCAACCGCCCTAACGTCCTCGTCTCCGCCGCCCGGCTGGCGCCGGAGGCGGTCGAAATGCTCGAGGAGGCCGGCTACGCCGTGCATTGCACCAGCGGTTATCCGGACGAGCAGGAGCTTCTGGCGCAGATCGCGGCGCATCGCCCGGTGGCGATCCTGCATCGCCAGGGCATCATCAACGCGACAGTGATGGATGCCGCCGCCCCCGGGCTGGCGGTCCTGGCACGCCACGGCGCTGGGATCGACGGCATCGACATTCCCGCCGCCCGCGCCCGCGGCCTGACCGTGACCCGCGCTGCCGGCGCCAATTCCCGCTCCGTGGCCGAGCACGCCATGGCGCTGATGCTCGCCATGCTGAAGGATATCCCCTCGGTGGTGGGCAACATGCGCGACGGGATGTGGGAGAAGACCTCGCGCATGACCCGCGACATCGACGGCATGACGCTCGGAATCGTCGGCTATGGCGCGATCGGATCCAAGGTCGCGCGCCTCGCCACCGCCTTCGGCATGAAGGTCCTTGCCTACGATCCCTATCTGCCGGGCGCGGGCCTGCCCGGCCCCGGCGAACGCGTCGCCGCGCTGATCGACCTGCTGCCGCACGCCGAGGTGCTGACGCTGCACTGCCCGCTGGAGGCCGAGACCCGTGGTCTGATCGGCGCGACCGAGCTGGCGTTGATGCCGAAGGGTGCCATCCTCGTCCACACCGCCCGCGGCGGCATCGTGGACCAGGAGGCGCTCCTCGCCGCGCTGGATTCGGGACAGCTGAGCTGGGCGGGCATCGACGTCTTCGTGAAGGAACCGCTGGAGGAGGGCAGCCCCTTCCGCACCCATCCGCGCATCGTGCCGACACCGCACCTGGCGGCGAACACGCCGCGCGGCGCGACGGGCATGGCCTGTGGCGCGGCGGAAAGCATCATCGCCGTGCTGGCAGGGCGACTGCCCGCGCTGCCGGGCGCCGTGGTCGTGCCGGGCGGCCTGCCCGCGCATCTATTGGCGTCAGCCTGATCGGACGGGGAGGAAAAAATGACACTGACATCTTCGCGGCGGCACCTGTTGACCGTCCTTGCTGCCACACCGCTCGCCAGCCCGGCCCTGGCCCAACCCGCCTGGCCCGCTGCGCGCCCGATCGAGATCGTCGTGGGCTTCGCGCCCGGAGGCGGCACCGACGTGATGCTCCGCGCCATAGCTTTGTTCCTCGCGGCCGAATTGCCCGGCGCCAACTTCGTCATCAACAACCGCCCCGGCGCCGGCGGCGAGACCGCCTATGTCGTGCTGCAGGGCGCGCGGCCGGACGGCTACACCATCGGCGGCCTCAACACGCCGGGCTATCTCTCGGTGCCGATCGAGCGCCGCGTGCGTTACGACCGGGCCAGGATCCGCACCATCGCTCGCCTCGTCGACGACCCGACCGCCTTCGTGGTGCATCGCGATTCCCCCTATGAAACGCTGGCGGACCTCATCGCCGACGCGAAGCGGCGCCCTGGCGAGATCAGCATCGGTTCCTCTGGCGTGGGCACGGACGATCATCTCGGCCTGACACTCTTCCAGGCGGCGACCGGCACCGATTTCATCCATGCCCCCTATGCCGGAGCGGCGCTCGTGAAGAACGCGGTGCTCGCGCGACACATCGACGTGGCGGGGCTGAACCTTGGCGAGATCGGGATGCTGGGGCAGGACAAGCCCGCGCTGCGTCCGCTCGCCGGCATGGGCGCGCACCGTTGGGACCTGATGCCGGATGTCCCCACCTTCCGCGAGCTTGGCTACGATGTGCTGATGACGAGCGAACGCGGCATCGGAGCGCCGCGAGGCGTGCCCGACGAAATCGCGCTTCGACTGCAGGAGGCGATCGCGCGCTTGGTCGCCAAGCCCGAATGGGAAGCCAAGGCGCGCCAATTGGAGTTGCCTATGGCTTATCTGCCGGGCGCTGAATGGGAGGCGCAAATGCCGGCGCAGGAGGCCCGCTACCGTCGGATCTGGGAACGCACGCCCTGGCAGCCATGAGGCCGTCCACCACGGTCGGTTTCTGGTTCCGACAATATTCGACGTATGGGGACGAGAGCGGCCCGTCCGCTTTGCGGCCGTCTCCGCCGTCCGTAGGGCGTTGCATTCTTCCCGGAAGCGGACGCGAACGACCGGGCGGCCTATGGCTGGGTTGGATGGTCAACGGACTCTCGGCTCCGCTCCTTGATGGGCTATAGGCCGATATGATCCGGTCGCCAGCTTCAAGGCATGGCGTCGCACGTCCGGCGGCCAAGCGATCATGCGTTCGGCAAAGTCCTGCTCCTCGCCGGCGAACAAGGATCGGATAGCATCCTCGAACCCAGGAAAATCACCGGCCAGAGCGTTCAGGAAGCGGTAGGCGGCTTCGCGCGCGGCTTTAGCTTGGGTCTGGCCGCCATCGGAACGGCGAGCATCATCAACGAGACGCCGCAAAACCTGCGACGCCCCGCCAGCTTGCGCGGAGAGCCATTCCCACTGCCTCGGAAGTAGCGTGACCTCTCTGGCAACGACACCCAGTTTCGGCCGCCCACGCCCGCGAGGCTCTGCATCGGTGCCCGAAGCCGTTTGCGTCTTGGCCGTCGTTGCCTCCCGTCTCTCCCTTTCGGTAAGGCGGACAACGATTTCGGCGGTCGTGCCTCGCAGATCCAGGTCCACAACGGACCCTGAAGCATCGTCGAAGACGAGAATGGACACGTCTGGGCGATCGCCCTCGGCGGCCTTGATCGCCAAGGCCACGTCAATCAGCAATCCGGCGGCAAATTGCTCCGTGTCGGCGAAAGCCGTGCACGACTTGGATAGGAAATCGGACATCAGGGCCCTCCACGCCCATAAATTACCCGGTTAAAAATTAGATAGTCAATATAATCCGGGTAATATTGTCTTCCTGGACCGCTCCGGCTAACTGTCGCCGCTGTAGGGAGGCGCTCGCATCATGAGAAGCGAAGATCGGAAGGCGGCGGTATGGGCGAGCGCACCCAGCGCATGGGCGAGGTGGTGCTGGAGCATCTGCGCGCCGGCGGCCTGGCCGAGGCCAAGGCCATCGAGGCGGCGCGCGAGATCGCCGGCATCTTCGGTAAGATCAAGGATGCCAAGGACGACAACCCTACGCGCATCGAGCAGCTCGCCTTCATCGCCCCCGAGGAGCGGGCCGGCGCCCTGGCCCTGGCCGACCGCGTGCTGGCCGGAGAGAAGATCGAGGCCAAGACCGCGGCCCTGCTGCGCACAGCCGACACTGCTGCCGACATCGCGCTCTTCGGCCGCATGCTGGCCGCCGATCCCGACTATAACCGCGAGGCGGCGGCTCAGGTGGCCCATGCCATCACCACCCATCGCGTGACGGTGGAGGACGACTACTACACCGCCGTGGATGACCTGAAGACCTCGGCCGAGGATGCCGGGGCGGGCTTCCTGGGCGAGGCGGGTTTCGGCTCGGGCGTCTTCTACCTCTACCTCTGCGTGGACCGCGAGTTGCTGCGCAGGAACTTGGCGGGCGATGCGGCCCTGGTTTCAACGGCGCTGGGCGCGCTGGCCGAGGCGGCGGCGACGGTCGCGCCGAGCGGCAAGCAGAACAGCTTCGCCGCCCATGGCCGCGCGGGCTTCGTCCTGGCCGAGAAGGGCGACCGCCAGCCGCGCACGCTGGCCGGCGCCTTCGCCAAATCGGTGACCGGCGACGATATGATGGAAGCCTCGATCCAGCGCCTGCTGAAGTTCCGCACCGATATGGACAAGGCCTATTCTCAGGTGCCGGATGAGGCGAAGGCCATGCAGGTCGGCGGCGCGGGCACCCTCGCCAACATCATCGAATTCTGCCGAAGCTGACCATGGGCCAGTACCTGACCTTCGCCCTCGTCGCCCCCCTCGCCTCCTTCGGCGCGCTGGCGGTCGGCGAGCGGCGTTCCGGCTGGAACCGACCGGCGCGCTCGGCGGTGCTGGGGCTCATCGGCGCCTGCCTCGGTGTCGATCGGGAGGATGATGCCGCGCAACAGGCTCTCGCCGAGGATTATGGCCTGGCGATCCTCTGCCACGCGCCGGGGCGGCTGCTCGCGGATTACCACACGGCGCAGGTGCCCTCCGCCCAGCGTAACCGCCGCTTCGCGACCCGGCGCGAGGAGCTGGCCGAGCGCGACCTGAACACCGTCCTCTCGCGGCGCGACTATCGCAGCGGGGCCTGGCATCTGGCCGCGCTCTGGCCGCGCAAGCCCGGGGCCCATTGGCCGCTGGAGGCGCTGGCCGCAGCGATGCGCGCGCCGCGCTTCGTGCCCTATATGGGCCGCAAATCCTGCCCGCTCGGCCTGCCTCTGGCGCCCGAGATCGCGGAGGCGGTGGACCCCGTGGCGGTCCTGCTCGCCCGGCACGCGGCCGGGCCGGAGCAGCGGTTCGGCCTGCGTCCGCTCCTGGCCGATGCGCCCGAACATTTGCTGGTGACGCTCGACGAGGCGTGTGCCCGAAGGGTCACCACGCCCCACACGCGGCTGCGGACGGAGTTCCGGCGCGACCAGCCGCGCTCGCGCCGGCGCTGGCAATTCGATCTGCGGGAGGAGGCGGTTCTCGCCGTGGCATGAGCGCGCTCTTCCTCTCCCGCATCCGGCTGAAGCGCGAGGCCGCGGTCGCCTCGCTCGCCCAGCTCCTGGTCCCCGCCGACCCCGGCGAGCAGCGGCTGGCGGCGCATCGCCTGGTCTGGGCGCTCTTCTCCGACGGCCCGGACCGCCAGCGCGACTTCCTCTGGCGGCAGGACCGGCCGGGCGAGTTCCTCGCCCTCTCCGATCGCCCGCCCAACCCGCTGCACGACATCTTCCAGATCGACAGCAAGCCCTTCGAGCCGGCTCTTTCCGTGGGCGATCGCCTGGGCTTCCGCCTCCACGCCAATCCGGTCATTTCCGAGCCCCGGCCCGGGGAGAAGCGTGGCAAGCGGCAGGACGTGGTCATGCATGCCCTCTATGCCACGCCGCGGGGCGAGCGGGCGGAAGCGCGGTTGGAGACGGCCATCGCCGCGGGGCGCGCCTGGCTGGCGCGGCAGGGCGTGGCGAACGGCTTCGCGCCGATGGGCGAAGTCGGCGTGGATGGCTACGAGACGTGCGTGATCCCGCGCCGCGACCTCGCCCCCATCCGCCACGGCGTGATGGATCTGGAGGGCGTGCTGACCGTCACAGATCCGGAGCGGTTCCTTTCGGCGCTGGCGCGGGGCTTCGGCAGCGCCAAGGCCTTTGGCTGCGGACTGATGCTCATCCGCCGCGCCGGATGAGTGATCGCCCCATGCCGGGGCTGCCGCCGCCCCGGCCCATACCCCTGCGCGACCGGGTTTCCATCCTGTTCGTCGAGAAGGGGCGGCTCGATGTTCTGGATGGCGCCTTCGTCCTGGTGGATGAGACCGGCATTCGCACGCATATCCCGATTGGTGGCCTGGCCTGCCTGATGCTGGAGCCCGGCACTCGGACGAGCCATGCGGCGGTTGCCCTCGCAGCCCGTGCGGGCACCTTGCTGATCTGGGTCGGCGAGGCGGGCGTGCGGCTCTATGCGGCCGGCCAGCCCGGCGGGGCGCGGGCGGACCGGCTGCTGCTCCAGGCCCGCCTTGCCCTGGAGGATGACAGCCGGCTGCGAGTGGTCCGCAAGATGTACGAGATGCGATTCCAGGAGGAGGCGCCGGCCCGCCGCTCGGTGGACCAGCTGCGTGGGATCGAGGGCGCACGGGTGCGGGAAACCTACCGGCTGCTGGCGCAGCGCCACGGCGCAGAATGGAGTGGCCGCGTCTACGATCCGGGCGAGTGGTCGACGGCCGATGTCGTGAACCGCTGCCTCTCGGCCGCGACTTCGGCGCTCTATGGGATCACCGAGGCGGCGGTGCTGGCGGCGGGCTATGCGCCCGCGATCGGTTTCCTGCACAGCGGCAAGCCGCAGAGCTTCGTCTACGACATCGCCGATATCGTGAAGTTCGATACGGTGGTGCCCGAGGCCTTCCGCGTCGCGGCAGCTGTCCAGAAGGGAAGGTCGCTGGACGGCAAGCCGCTCGGCGATCCCGTGGCCGAGGTGCGGCGGCGGTGCCGCGACGTGTTCCGGCGCGACAACATCCTGATGCGGCTGATTCCTATGATCGAGGAGGTCCTGGCGGCAGGTGGCCTCCCGCTGCCACCCGCTTCGGCCGAGGCCATGCCGGTCGCCTTCGACGATCGAGAAGGGATGGGCGATGCTGGTCATCGTGGTTGAGAACGCCCCGCCGCGGCTGCGCGGGCGGCTCGCGGTGTGGCTGCTGGAAGTGCGGGCCGGCGTCTATATCGGCGATTATGGTCGTCGGGTGCGGGAGATGATCTGGGGCGAGGTATGCGCCTATATCTCTGAGGGAAATGCCGTCCTCGCCTGGTCCGCGCCGAACGAGGCTGGATTTCACTTCGATACCTGCGGGAAGAACCGGCGCATACCGGTCGATTTCGATGGGCTTCGGCTCGTGCGTTTCATGCCGGAGGCGGCGTTGCCGTCGGAACTGGGGCCCGCTTCAGAGCCGGATCGACGGCGGGGTACGGGGCGGCGTTAAATCCGCCTTTGGGTTGGTGGAATTTTTGACATCAGAATCAGTCCATCTTTTCAGTATGCTCTGGGAAGAGTGTTCCCCGCAGGCGCGGGGATGAACCGACGACGCTCGGGACGCGGAGCTTATCTAGCTCGTGTTCCCCGCAGGCGCGGGGATGAACCGTTTGAATTTTGCGTCGTCAGCGGCGCGCCTGGGTGTTCCCCGCAGGCGCGGGGATGAACCGGGGAATGAGGAACGCGCGGCGAAGCAGCTTCCGTGTTCTCCGCAGGCGCGGGGATGAACCGTCAACGCCCGCACGTCGGCCGTTGATCGTCGCGTGTTCCCCGCAGGCGCGGGGATGAACCGCGGGCAGGGCGGTCGAAGGAGAATGGCGCCCTGTGTTCCCCGCAGGCGCGGGGATGAACCTGTCGAGGAGTACGCCCGCGAGATCCGCGAGCTCGTGTTCCCCGCAGGCGCGGGGATGAACCGTCGAGGATCCACCCCAATACCGATCAGGCGGAGTGTTCCCCGCAGGCGCGGGGATGAACCGGCCAGCAGGTGCGGGTCCAGCATGGCGCCGCCGTGTTCCCCGCAGGCGCGGGGATGAACCGGCGCTCGAGATGGGCTACGGCACCGATGCCGCGTGTTCCCCGCAGGCGCGGGGATGAACCGGCGATCCATTCGCCCGCGCGCCCCTACAACAAGTGTTCCCCGCAGGCGCAGGGATGAACCGGTGCCCGGACCAACCTAGTCACCAATTCCGTGGTGTTCCCCGACCTTCCAAATACTGAACCTAACATCTAGCCGACTTCTTCAAAGACGGCGCAATACGGAGACGATCAAGGTAGTCTGCCCACCATTGCATCATCCTAACTCGCTCGTCCCAGTGCTCAGCGCGCTGGTAAGCGCGACGGACATCGTTGCTCTCCACATGGGCAAGCTGACGTTCGATAGCATCTACTGACCAGAGACCGCTTTCGTTGAGCAACGAACTGGCTGTGGCGCGGAAGCCATGTGCAGTTGCTTCGTCCTTGGCATATCCAAGTCGACGCAAGGCCGCATTGAGCGTGTTGTCGCTCATCGGTCGCAGAACCGTCCGGACTCCCGGCAGGACCAACCTGCCGACCCCGATCGCGGCAATGGGCTGGAGGGCTCGGAGAAGCGCGATGGCCTGTTGTGGGAGAGGCACTTGGTGCGGGCGGCGCGTCTTCGTCCGCTCGGCGGGGATTTCCCATACGGCCCTGTCCAGATCGAACTCAGACCAACGCGCCATCCGCAACTCACCTGGGCGAGGGAATAGTAGGGCCATGAGCTGCAGGGCTGCCCTTGTCACCGGCTGCCCATCAAACGTGTCTATGGCACGGAGAAGCGGCCCTAGCCCGTCGGCCTTCGTAATGGCGGCTCGATGCTGGACACGGGGCGCCGTCAATGCTCCTCGAAGCGCGAAGGTCGGGTCGTTGTCTGCTCGAGCGGTCGCTACGGCGAAGCGGAACACCGTGCCGATGGTGCTGCGCAACCGCCGAGCGCTCTCGTAGCGCCCGCGCTTTTCAACGCGTTGCAGGACCTCCAGGACTTCAGGTGCTGTGATTTGAGAAATCGGACGCGCGCCGATGAACGGCCTGGCAAAATCAAGTAGCCAGCGTGTCTTGGCCAACGTCGCTCTGGCGCGGCCGTCACGTTCCATCTTGGCCAAGAGTTCATCGGCGACCATTGAGAAGGTATTGGTCGCTTCGCGTAGCGCAGTCCGTTGCGCCATCTTCTTGGCCTCTCCTGGGTCTTTACCTAGAGCCAAGAGGCGTTTCGCGTCGTCCCGGGCTGCCCGTGCTTCCGCGAGCCCGATCTCCGGATACGCTCCCAGTGCAAGTTCCTTTTGCTTGCCCAGGTGACGGTAGGCCAAGCGCCAAAGCTTCCCGCCCGCTGGTGTGACACGGAGGTGGAGGCCGCCGCCGTCCGAAAGCTTCATTGGCCTGCTCGACGGCTTCACGGTCCGAATTTTGACGTCCGACAGGGGCATGTGGAAGCTTCGTTGTTGGGATCGGAAGTGACCATGTTGCCGATGTACCAACGGCCATACCAACAATTTTTCTGGATGCCCGAACGCGTCGGTGGACACTCATGGCAGCTGAAGCGGCTTAATAGGCTGAATTTTTAGGGGAAATCCGACGCCGCTGGACGCTGTCGGATAATAAAATGGTGCCCAGGGGCGGAATCGAACCACCGACACTGCGATTTTCAGTCGCATGCTCTACCAACTGAGCTACCTGGGCGCCGTTGGGTGGGCGGGTGATAACGCGGTGTCGAAGGGGTGTCCAGCCACCCCCGCGACCTTTGTCGCAAGACGGCAAATCTAGGCGTCCAGCGGCTAGTGTTCTTCTCCCTGATCCTCGGGATCGACGGCAGGAACGGCATAGCTTTCCGTGAGCCATCGCCCGAGATCCACCTGCCGGCAGCGGTCCGAGCAGAAGGGATGGGCGCTGGCCTTGCCGGGCTCGCGCAGGGCCGCGGGCTTGCGGCAGATCGGGCATTTCGCCTCACGCATCGGTCACATCCTCCGAATCGGCAGAGCGCAGATCGATCGCCCGGCCCGCGCCGGCGGCGAACTCCGCCAGGGCTTCGGGCATGGCTTCCAGGGCCGCGAGCACGGCCGGCGGAGCGCACAGAGCAAGCCGTCGCGACGGCGCCACCGCCGCCTCGCGGAAAGCCTTGCGCAACAGCACCAGACCACGGCTGAGCGCGCGGTCCTCCAGCAGCTCGTGCAGGGGCGGATGGATTCGCGCGCGCCGCATCTCGAAGAGGCCGAGCGGGCCGATCCCCAGAAGCTGCGTCAGCTTGTCCGCCGCGAGCGCGGCCTTGAGCTCGGGCTCCAGCGCCGTCCGCTGCTTCACGGAGAGCCCCGCCAGATCCACCAGGATCGGCCCCGCCAGATCGCGCAGCCGCAGCTGGCGCGCGAATTCGGCGATGGCGATCCGATTCACTTCGCGCGGGTCGGCGCCGCCCGAATCGACGTCGATCGCGGTCAGAGCGGGCAAGGGCGAGAAGATCAGCCGCCCGCCGCCCGGCAATTCCCAATCGGGGCGGTGCAGGCGCTCGACCTCGTCCTCGACGGCCTCGTCGAAGGCCTGGCCCTGCCGGACCCGCGAGGAGCCCGCCAGCGCCCGCCGCAGCCGCGCGACCTCGGCTGCATCGTCGGCGATGACCTCGGCCTGGGGATGCGCCAGCGCCCAGCGCAGGGCGGCGTCGGGCCCCGGCTCGATCGCGCTGTCCTGCGGGATGCGCGCCGTCACGCGCTTGCCCTTGCCGCCCTGGGCGGCGCGGGTGACGCGCAGGGTCAGATAGGTGCCCTCAGGCGGGAGGCGGCGGCCTTCGGTGTCGCCCTCGGGCAGGAAGCCGGTCTCGCCCTGGGGCAGGGCCACGAAGGCGCCGGCCAAGGCGGGCATCGCCGAGACGATGCGCCCGCTCACGATGTCGCCGACGCCGTCGGGACGGAAGGGCCGCTCCAGCCGGTAGCCATCGAGCTCGCCGTCGCGCAGCAGTGCCACGCGGCGCTCCCCGGGCGAGCGGGCCAACCTGATCTCGATCATGGCTTCAGCCAGCCGCAGCCCCGCAGCAACTGCGCCGTCTCGAAGAGCGGCAGGCCGACCACGTTGGAGTGGCTGCCGGACAGGAAGCGCACGAACATCTCGGCCGAGCCCTGCAGCGCATAGCCGCCGGCCTTGCCGCGCCATTCGCCGCTGGCGACATAGGCCGCGATCTGCTGGTCCGTCAGGCGCTGGAAGGCGAGCACCGTCGTCACGAGGCGCTTGCTCACATGCCCATCCGGCCGCCGCAGCACGACGCCCGTGTGCACCTGGTGCCGCCGGCCCGAGAGGAAGTTGAGGAAGCGCGCCGCCTCGGCCTCATCCGCGGGCTTGCCCAGGATGCGGCGCCCGACGCCGACGACGGTATCCGCCGCCAGGACCAGGGCATCGGGCTGGACGGCAGCCACGGCCTTGGCGGCCGACAGGCGCTCGGCCAGCTGGCGCGGCAGCTCGTCGCGGCGGGGCGTCTCGTCGATGTCGGTGGGGGCCACGCGGTCGGGGATGACGCCGATGCGGGCCAGCAATTCGATCCGGCGCGGACTCGCCGAGGCCAGGACCAGGGGCAGGCGCTCCCCGGTGCTCACAGTCACTTAAAGCGACCCAATTACTTGAAGCGGAACGTGATGCGGCCCTTGGTCAGGTCGTAGGGCGTCATCTCGACGTTCACGCGGTCGCCGGCGAGCACGCGAATGCGGTTCTTGCGCATCTTACCCGAGGTGTGGGCCAGAACCATGTGCTCGTTGTCGAGCTTCACGCGGAACATGGCGTTGGGCAGAAGTTCAACGACCTGGCCGCTGAACTCGATCATATCCTCTTTCGACATTCGTATCCTTGGGGGTGCTCAGACGGAGGGCGTGCGGGATTGTGCCGCGGCCGGGCCCCGGCACGGGCGCGGTTGAAATGCGCCCTCAACCCGTCAAGGTCAAGTTTGACGGCCGTTTTTGTTGCTTACCATGACAGGCCGGCGCTTGAATGCGCCGAGTTATGAGCGCCGGCAATGGGCGCCTTGGAGGAAACGATGAGCCAGAACCTGGCCATGACCGTGAACGGTCGCAACGTCACCGTCACCGTCGACGACCCTGAGATGCCGCTGCTCTACGCGCTGCGCAACGAGCTCGGCCTGACCGGCCCGCATTTCGGCTGCGGGCTGGGCCAGTGCGGCGCCTGCACGGTCCATCTCGACGGCGAGGCCACGCGCAGCTGCGTGATGCCGGTCGCCTCCGCCGCCGGAAAGACGATCGTCACCCTGGAGGGACTGGGCACGCCCGAGCGCCCGCACAAGCTCCAGCAGGCCTTCATCGCCGAGCAGGCCGTCCAGTGCGGTTACTGCGCCAATGGGATGATCATGCAGTCGGCCGCCTTCCTGGCGAAGACGCCGCGCCCGACCGAGGCGCAGGTGAAGGAGGAGCTCGCCAACAACATCTGTCGCTGCGGGACCCATCCGCGCGTCGTGGCCGCCGTGATGCGCGCCGCGGCGCAGGGCTGAGGGGGGGCACGCAGATGAACGCCATCAACATGGACCGCCGCTCCTGGCTCAAGGCCAGCGGCGCGCTCGTCATCGGCTTCGCAGCCGGTGGCCTCCCCAACCCCGCCGCCGCCTGGACGGAAAAGCCCGTGGCGGGCGACCAGGTCGCCGCCTTCCTGGCCATCGACCAGGAGGGCAACGTCACCGTCTATATCGGCAAGGTCGATCTCGGGACGGGCGTTCGCACCGGCTTCATGCAGATCGCCGCCGAGGAGCTGGACGTACCGCTCTCGCGCATCCGCGTGGTCGAGGGCGACACGGCCCTGACGCCGGACCAGGGCGCGACCTACGGCTCGCTCTCCATCCAGGTGGGCGGCGTGGCCCTGCGCGCGGCCGCCGCGACGGCGCGGCGCGAGCTGCTGAAGCGCGCGGCCGATCGCCTCGGCGTGCCCGTCGCGGGCGTGGGCGTGGAGGACGGCGTGGTCGTCGCCCCCACCGGGCGCGTCTCCTATGCGGAGCTGGTTCGCGCGGGCGGGCTGGAGCTGAAGGTGGACACGGCCGCGCCCATCAAGCCGCCCAATGCGCGGCGCATCGTCGGGCAGGCGATCCCCCGCGTGGACATCCCCCAGAAGGTTTTCGGCCATCCGGACTACGTCCATGACTTCAAGATCGAGGGGATGCTGCATGGCCGCCCCGTCCGCCCGCCGCGGATGGGCGCCGTCGCCGAGGCGGTGGACGAAGCCAGCGTCGCCCATATCCCCGGCATCGTGCGCCTGGTGCACCAGGGCGCCTTCGTGGGCGTGGTGGCGGAGAACGAGTGGTCCGCCATCAAGGCCGCGCGCGAGCTCAAGGTGCGATGGTCCGCCTGGGCCGGCCTGCCCGACCAGGCCAAGATCTGGGAGCACGTCCGCGCCACCCCCGTCGCCCAGGCCCAGGTGACGCAGGAGCGCGGCGACCCCGCCGCGGCCATCACCGGCGCGGCGAGGCGCCTGTCGGCGAGCTACGACTTCGCCATCCACACCCATGGCTCCATGGGCCCGTCCTGCGCGGTGGCCGAGTTCAAGGACGGCAAGCTCACGAGCTGGTCGGCCAGCCAGGCCACGCACAACCTGCGCAAGCAGCTCGCCATGATGCTGGCCATGCCGGTCGAGCAGGTGCGCTGCATCTATCTGGAGGGCGCGGGCTGCTACGGGCGCAACGGCCATGAGGATGCCGCCGCCGATGCGGCGCTGCTCGCCAAGGCGGTGGGCCGGCCCGTCCGCGTGCAATGGATGCGCGCCGACGAGCATGGCTGGGACCCCAAGGGACCGCCGCATCTGGTGGACCTGCGCGCCGGGCTGGACGCCGCCGGCAACATCACCGGCTGGGAAAGCGAGGCCTTCATCCCCAAGGGCGCCGGCGGCAATGTGGACCTCACCGCCGCCGAGCTTTCCGGCCTGCCGCGTGAATCGCTCCAGAGCCCGGGCAACATCGTCCACAACCTGGCGCTGCCCTATGCCGTGCCGGCAGTGAAGACGACCTGCCATCGCCTGGAGACCACGCCCTTCCGCCCGAGCTGGATCCGCACGCCCGGGCGTATGCAGAACACCTTCGCCAATGAATCCTTCCTCGACGAATGCGCGGCCGAGGCGAAGGTCGATCCCATCGAATACCGCCTGCGGATGCTGCCGCCGGAGGAGACGCGCGGCCGCGAGGTGCTGGAGCGTGTGGCGCGCCTCGCCAATTGGCAGCCGCGCCCCAGCCCGCAGCGCGACCTCTCGGGCGAATGGGTCACCGGGCGGGGCGTGACCTATTGCAAGTACGAGCTGGTGCGCACCTTCATCGCCGGCGTGGCCGAGGTCTCGGTGAATCGCGGCACCGGCGAGATCCGCGTCACGCGCTTCTTCTGCACGCATGACTGCGGCCAGATGATCAATCCCGGTGGCGTGCGGACGCAGGTGGAAGGGAACATCATCCACACCCTCAGCCGCACGCTGTACGAGGAGATCACCTATGACCGCGGGGCCGTCACCAGCCTGGACTGGGGCAGCTATCGCGTCATCGCCTTCCCCGAGGTGCCGCAGATCACGGTGGAGCTCATCGACCGTCCTGCCGAGGCGCCCTGGGGCGCGGGCGAGCCCTCGGCCGCGATCGTGCCCTCGGCCGTCTCCAACGCGGTCTTCGACGCGACGGGGGTGCGGATGCGCTCGGTGCCCTTCCTGCCCGCGAAGTTCAAGGCGGCCGCCCAAAGCACCTGACCGGGGCAACCGCCGGCAAGGCTGGGACATTCTTCATCCGATACATAACCCGGATGGAGAATTCCCATGGCACGAAAGATGCTTCTGGCGCTGGGCGCGGCCTGCGCCCTCTCAGGCGCCGCGCTGGCGCAGCAGCCGACGACGTTTCAATGGAGCACCGGCTACGGCCAGGGCGTGCTCCAGGCGATGATCCGCGCGCCCGATCAGTCCTATGTCGCCTTCAACTGCTCGAACGCCGAGTTCCAGCAGGGGCCGAGCATCTCGGTCGAGGCGCATGGCCGCTCGCTCGACGGGCCCAAGACGCTGCAGCTGGTCGTGGACGGGCGCAATTACAGCATGAGCCTGCTGAACGGCGTGGTGACCCGGGAGGTGCGCGGCCCCAGCGTGGTCGAGGCGGCGCAGGCCATCGTGGCCAGCAATGCGCCCACCTTCACGGCCGAGATCCCGGAAATCAGCTGGCGGCAGGAATTCCCGCTCGCCAATGCGCGAACCGTCCTTCTCGAGCCGCAGGGCGGCACGATCGTGGAGCGCTGCGCGTCCCGCTAGGCGGTCCGTCAGGGTCAAGGAGGCCTCGGCCCCCTTGACCCTCGCGCGGGCTACTTCAGGTGGGCGGAGAGGTACTTGTTCATTTCGAACATGGTCACCTTGTCCTTGCCGAAGACCTTCTTGAGCTTGTCGTCGGCGAGGATCTCGCGCTTGTTCTCGGGGTTCTGCAGGTTGTGCGCCTTGATGTAGACCCACATCTTGGAGACGACCTCGCCACGGGCGATCTTGCCCGTGCCGACGACGGCGCCGAGCTCGGCGGAGGGCGTCAGCGGCTGCTGCAGGGCATTGGGCTTGCCGGACGGGGCGGCGGCGGCCTTCGCGGGCGCCTTGGCCGCAGCCTTCGCGGCGGGGGCGGCCTTAGCGGCGGGGGCAGCCTTGGCCTTGGGGGCGGGCTTCTTCTCTGGCGTCTTAGTGGGCATCGACTCGCTCCGGTTGGTTGAGATGGCGCCGGGCCGGATAGGCACCGGGTTCCGAGACCGTCAACGCCCCCGAAACGCCACCGTTGAATAATTCGCCGCGAAACAGGAAATCCTCGATTCGCGGCCTAAATCCTGGCCCTCCTTTGGCTCGCCCGGCAAACGAATTCGCCGCGAGGCGCATTTCCATCCAGGATCGGGCGCATGATTCTCGCCCTCGTCGTCATCGCCAGCCAGATCGCGACCATCATCCGGGTGCTCCTGCGCCCGCATCGCGACCCCGCTTCGCGCATTTCCTGGATCGCGGTGGTGCTCGCCGTGCCCATCGTCGGCGTGCTCGGCTATGTCCTGCTGGGCGAGACCAGCATCGGGCGCCGGCGGATCGCCCGCGCCCGCCAGGCGCAAAAGGCGCTGCCGCCGCCCAACGGCCACCCCGAGCCCGAGATCCCCCCGCGCCACCGGCCGCTCTTCCAGGTGGGCCGGTCGATCAGCGGATACCCCCCGATCGGCGGCAACACGGCCCGGATGCCGGCCGATTCCAACGCCGCCATCGCCGCGATCGTCGCCGATATCGACGCGGCCACGGCCCATGTGCATGTGCTGTTCTACATCTGGCTGCCCGACCACAACGGCCAGCGCGTGGTCGAGGCGCTGTGCCGCGCCGCCGCGCGGGGCGTCACCTGCCGGGCGATGGTGGACGACATCGGCTCGCGCACCCTGGTCCGCAGCGTGCATTGGGCGGCGATGGGCGCGGCCGGCGTGAAGCTCTCCCGCGCGCTGCGGGTGGGATTTCCGCTGCTGCGGCCGCTGAACGGGCGCATCGACCTGCGCGACCACCGCAAGATCGTCGTCATCGACAACCGCGTCACCTGGTGCGGCAGCCAGAACTGCGCCGATCCGGAATTCCGGGTGAAGGCGCGCTTCGCGCCCTGGGTGGACACGATGATGCGCCTGGAGGGGCCGGTCGCGCTGCAGAACCAGCACCTCTTCGCCGTCGACTGGATGACCTGGCACCGGGAGGATATCGGCGCGGTCCTGCTGGAGGCGCCGGAGTTCCCCGCGGGCGGCTTCGCGGCCCAGGTGATCGCGAGCGGACCGACCATCCGCAACTCGGCCATGCCCGAGGTCTTCCAGACGCTGATCTACGGCGCGCGGCGGGAGCTGGTGATCACCACGCCCTATTACGTGCCCAATGGCGCGCTGCAAGCCGCCCTCTGCGCGGCGGGGCATCGCGGCGTGGCGGTGACGCTGGTCCTGCCCGCGCGCAACGACAACTGGGCCGTGGCGGCGGCGAGCCGCAGCTACTACGCCGAGTTGCTGGCCGCCGGCGTGCGCCTGCTGGAATACCCCGACGGGCTGCTGCACGCGAAGACGCTGACCCTGGACGGGGAGGTGACGCTGATCGGCTCGGCCAATATGGACCGGCGCAGCTTCGACCTGAATTATGAGAATAACATCCTTCTGGAGGACGAGGCGACCACCGCGCAGGTGCGCGCCCGCCAGGAGGAGTACATCGCCGCGAGCCGGGAGGTGACGCGCGCGGAAGTGGCCGCCTGGCCGTGGTGGCGGCGGCTGTGGAACAACCTGGTCGCGGTGCTGAGCCCGGTGCTGTAGCGCGAAGGTCATGGCCAGCAGTACCGGAGGGCGCGGGGGATGTAGCGCCGGCCGGCGGCGACGGTGAGCAGCTTCCGGATGGTGCGCAGATAGTCGATGGCGGCCCTTCGCAGCGCCCGCGTCGGCGGCATGCGCTGCGGAAGTGGCAGGGCGAAGACGATTTCGGACAAATCCGGATCGGGGCACATCCAGGGCGGGGCGGGTAGCGCGCGCTTCAGGTTCAGGCGGCGGGCGAGGAGGATGATGCGCAGGCCGCGCAGCCGGATGGCGCGGCGGGCGGCGCGGCAGATGGGGCCGAGGAGATTCTTGATCGCATGCCCCTCGGGCGCGGCGGCCAGGGCCAGGAGCAGGTGTTCCCAGAGCCCCTGATGGGTCAGGCGGCGGAAGTAGCGCGAGATGGTGTCGGGTTTTCCGTAATTCTCGGGGAGGTCGCGCCAGGGGCCGTCGGTGGCGGCGACGCGGAAGATGGCGTCGAAGCGGGCGCGGTGGTCGCAGGGGCGGCCGGAGCGAGTGGCGCGGCGGACGTGGGGGAGGAGCGCGTCCCATTCGGCATCGGAGAGGAGGGTGTGGGGGATGCGGAGGGGGGAGGGTATGGCCGATAATAGGAAAAAATACCGTAAAAATCAATAAAATTGCGCCCACCACCTCCCCGGTCTCTGGACCGCCCTGCGAATGCGGGCATGCTGACGCCTCAGCCCGTGACCAAATAGGCAGGAAACCAAGCCATGGACCGTTTCGAGAGCATCGCTCACGCGCAGCCTTTCACCCTGACCTATCGGATCGAGGCGCTGGACGGCAGCGGCCGCGCCTGGGGCAAGGGCGCGGAGGTGGTGCAGCCCTCCGCCAGCACCCGCAAGGTAGGGATCATGATGAACGCGCTGGGCGCGGCGCGTGCGGGACGCATCGACCTCTCGAAGAAGCTGACCATCACCGCCGGGCTTCAGGAGGGGATCAACAGCGGCACCTATCAGCACATGTCGCCGGGCACGGAGTATTCGCTGCGCGACGCCATCGTGAACATGATCATCACCAGCGACAACGTCAGCACGCAGCTCGTGCTGACGGAGCTGGGCGTGGACCATGTCACCGCCTGGGCGAAGGGCCTCGGCATGACCGGCACGCAGCTGCGCGGGCTGGTGCCCAATCCCACGCTGCCCTGGGATCACGCCGCCGAAGAGGTGGCCACCACCTGCCCCGCCGACCAGGCGTTGCTGCTGCGCCGCATCGTGGCGGGGCTGACGGATGCGGCCGAGGCGAAGGCGCTGGGCGTGACGCCGGAGGATTGCGCGACGGGCCTCGAGATCATGAGCTGGCAGCGTCTGCGGGGAATGATTCCCTTCCTGCTGCCCCACGGCACGCGGATCGACAACAAGACCGGCCGCAGCCAGCGCGGCCGGAGCGACGTGGGCGTGGTGTGGAAGGACGGAAAGCCGCTCTTCGTGATCGCCGCCTATGCGGATTGGGTGCCGGACACGCTGCCCGATGGGCTGCCGGGGCAGTCGGGGGCCTATCTGTCCATCGCGAAGCTGGCGCGGGCGGCGTGGGAGGAGCTTGGGGGGGCGTGACCAGTCCCGTCCGGCATCGGGACATTGCTGGCGGTCAGGGCGGCTTCGCGCCCAGTTCCGCCGGGATGAAGCGAAGCGTGCCGGCCTGGCGCGTCGGCCTGCCCGTGTCGTTCGTGTGATTGACGCCATCCATGACAGGCACCTCGGAGAAATCGAAGGGGCTTACCCCGTCCAGGCAAGCCACGTTGACCGCATAGAGGTTCTGGTCGGATCGCCGTTGATGATGGGTGTATATTCCGCAGCGGGAACAGAAGAAGTGCTGCGCTGATCCGGTATGGAAGCGGTAGCGCGTGAGCGCATCCTCGCCCTGCAGGACCTTGATGCCGCCCATTTCCGCCATGACGACGACGGCGCCCCGCATCCGGCAGTAGGAGCACGTGCAGCGACGGATCGAATGGAAGCCGTCGCTGAGCGACACCTCGAAGCGTACCGCGCCGCAATGGCACCGGCCGGCCCGAACATCTTTTTCGCCTGCCATATTGGTCTCTGTCTCCTGTTCAGATCACTTCCACGCCCGATCCCGGGCGTGGCGGAAGAAGATTCGCGCGCTCAGGCATTCGTGGGCGCGATGTTCAGGCGAGGCGCGAGGGCGACCGCGAGCGGACATGTGACGAGCGCGACCAGCGCAGCACTGACCGCGCCCCAGCTCGGGCCTGCGAGATCTCCCACGAAGCCGTACAGCACGGGGGAAAGCGCGCCCGACGCGATCGTGCCCGTATAGAACAGCGCGAAGGCGCGGGCCTCCTCGCCCGGCGCCGCCAGTTCAGGCACCGTTCCATAGAGGACGGACGAGGTGCCGTTCATCATGACGCCCAGCAGGGGCAACAGGATCAGCGCCATATCGAGAGGCGCGGCGACCACGGCGAGGATGGCGAGGGCGGTGCCGATCTCCGTGATGAGAACCGTCGACAGGACGCCGAGATGCCCGCCGAGCCAGCCGCAGGCGAACTTCCCCGCGGCGCCGCCCAGGAATGCGAGCGTGAAGGCGAAGCCGATGAGCGGCAGGTCGGCGCCTTTCGCCTGCAGGATGAACGGGAGGAAGGTGAGGAAGCCCATCCGGACGCTGCTGTCGAAGATCCCGATCGACAGCAGCAATCCGAAGCCGCCGCGGCCGCCGCCGCGCACGGCTTTCGGGGCCTTCTCCTTCGGCCCGCCAAAGCGCGGGATCAGCGCCCAGACGACCAGGGCGGTGATCGCGCCGATGGCCGCCACGACCCAGACGGCCGAGCGCCAGGACATCGAGGCGAGCATGAGGGCGACGAGGGCGGGCAGGGCGGCTTTCCCGAGGTCCCCGGTGAAGTTGTAGGTGCCGAGGGCGCCGCGGGCGCGGGATCCATAGGCATCCGATACCGCCGTCGAGGCCAGGGGATGCTGTGTCGCCGAACCGGCGCCGCCGACGACGAGCGCCAGGCCAAGGCCGACCAGGCCGCCGGACAATCCCGCGAGCGCGTATCCGAGCGCGGCCAGGAGGGTTCCGCCGACCAGCACGGCACGGCCGCCGAGGCGCTCCGACAGTCGCCCGGCCGGGATCTGCAGGGCCGCCATGGTGCCGCTGTACAGCCCTCGCAGAGCCGCCAGGGCGCTGAAACTCAACCCGAACTCTGCCTGCCAGAGCGGAAGCAGGACGTAGATGGCGTCCGTGTAGCCGTCGTGCAGCGCATGCGCGAAACCGGCGCCGAACAGGACACGCCTCTGGCGCGAAGCAGATGGGGGATCGACCGCCGCTTTCATCGGAATCTCCAGGCGCAGCGGCAAGGCTGCAGCTGGATCCTGTCTAGACCTCCGGATTGTTGGACGTAATTTGGATCATGCGGCGGATTGTCTAGACATCTTGGGCTGCGCCGCCTCGACGAGACCGGCGTGGCCTCCGCGGCCGGGCGCATCTTGCCGATTCCGCGCCCGGCCGTGAGTATCCCGGCAGAAAAACGTCCGCACGGCCCCTTCACGCCGCGGCAGGGCGACGAAGGGGCGGAAACCATGAAGATCACCGACATCACGCTGACCCTCTTTGCGTGGAAGGGACTGCCCAGCATCTCCTACGGCGCGCACGCCTCGGGCGGCGGCGAGAGCAAGCTCGGCCTGCTCGCCATCGAGACCGACGAGGGCATCACCGGCCATGCCTTCCTCGGCAGCGCGACCAACGGCGCCGACACCGAGGCGGCCGCGCTGATCCGCTCGCTGAAGCCCCTCATGCTCGGCCAGGATCCCTTCGCGCGCGAGCTTCTGAACCAGAAGCTCTGGAGCCGCATCCGCCAGGTCACGACGCGGGCCATCGGCGCGATCGACATCGCGCTCTGGGACATCGCCGGCAAGGCGCTGGGCGTGCCGATCTACAAGCTGATCGGCAAGGTGCGGGACGAGATCCCGGCCTATGCGAGCTCGGCCGTCCTGTCCTCGGCCGAGGCCTATGCGGAGGAGGCGGTGCGCTATCGCGAGGAAGGCTGGGCCGCCTACAAGATCCATCCGCCGCAGCGGCTCAAGGACGACATCGCGGCCTGCACGGCGGTGCGCCGCGCCGTGGGCGACGATTACCGGATCATGCTGGATTCCACCTGGGCCTATGACTTCCCGACCGCGCTGCGCGTGGGCCGCGCGATCGAGGAGATGGGCTTCTACTGGTACGAGGATCCCCTGCACGACCAGGACGTCTACAACTACGTGAAGCTACGTCAGACGCTGCGCATTCCCATCATGGCGACCGAGTATCCGATGACGGGGCTCGAGAGCTATCCGGTCTGGCTGATGAACCACGCGACCGACTATCTCCGCGGCGACGTCACGGTGAAGGGCGGGCTGACGACCTGCCTCAAGACGGCCCATCTCGCCCAGGCCTTCCGCATGAACTACGAGATTCACCATGGCGGGAATTCGCTGAACAACCTCGCCAACCTGCATCTGGCGATGTGTATCCCCAACACCGAGTTCTTCGAGTTCCTGCTGCCCGCGGCGGCGCAGAATTACGGGCTGCTCGAAGACATCGAGATCGATTCCAAGGGGATGGTCCGGGCGCCGGACAAGCCCGGTCTCGGCGCCGAGATCGATTTCGAGCTGATCCGGAAGAATCAGATCGCCGTGCTGCGGTAGAGGATCGGAAAGGCTCCAGGCCGGTCGAGCCTTTGCGGTGAGCTCCTACGAACGGGGAAAGTTCTAGTCCGCGAACCTTTCGAGCGGGATCTCGAAGCTGGTCACCAGCCCCTCAGGCTGCCAGTCCCTCGTCAGGGTCCCATCGAACTGGCCCGTGATGGTGTTCTCGACGAGGGTCGTGCCGAAGCCGGTGGCCCCGGGAGCGCCGTCGATCGCCGGACCGCCGCGCTCCTCCCATCTCACCCGGATCTTGCCGTTCTCGATGTCCCCCGCGATGCCGACGCGGCCCCCGGGCTGCGATAGCCCCCCGTACTTCACCGCATTGGTGGCCAGCTCGTGGACGATCAGCGCGACGCCGCCGACGGATCGCTCGGCACAGGACACGGGTGGCCCCGAGATGGTGAAACGCGAAGACAGCCCGAACCGATGCTCGTCGAGCGGTGCGATGATGGTCCGGATGACACCTGCCAGGTCATTCCCGCCGGCCGACGGGGCGGCGGAAGAATGGCGCCTGATTAGCGAATTCGACAGGGAGAGGGCCTGAAGCCGCCCCGAAAGCGTCTTCGCCATCTCCGAGGGCGTTGCCGAGCCGGCGGCGGTGATCCGGATCATGCTGTCCGTCACGGCGACCAGGTTCTGCAGACGGTGGGCCATCTCCCGAGCGAGGGTCTCCTGCTCGACCAGGGCGCGCTGCAGCAGGGTCTCGCTGTCCGAGACCCGAAGGGCGATGGAGATGAAGGAGGCCAGTTCCATCATGGTCTGGGCGTGGCCCCTGTCGAACTGCCCCAGCTCTTCCGAGACGATCCACAGGGTGCCCAGAAGGACGCCCTCCCCACGGCGGAGCGGGACTAGCAGCACCTCCGGAACCTCGATGCCGGCATCGGAGATCCAGCCATAATGGCGCTCAGCGTGCCGCGCGAGGACGGGCCTGTTGGCGTCGAGCGTCACGCCGCACGGGCTGAAGTCGCGAGGCGTCGTGATCCCCTCGAAACGCGACAGCGAGCCGCGCAGGTACTTCCATCGGAACACGCCGGGCGCCGGATACGGATCCAAGAGGCTCAGGCCCGCGGCCACCCCGCCCGTGATCTCCATCGCGATGTCGACGAAACGCGGGAGGAGCTCGCTCGGATCATCGGCCATCTTGGCGGCGAGGTCGTAGACCGCCAGCTTTTCCCGGAGATGATCGGTGCGGGCCGGCGGACGCCGATCCAGCTCATCGGAGATGATGATACCGTCCAAGGACATGGTGGGCGACATGTCGATCATTATGATGAGCCTAGCTCCGCGACCAGGACAGCGCCAACGAAACCCGTGCAGTCGGTCGATTGACGGCGTAGCACGTCAGCCGCGCTGGACCACCTATCACACGATAGGAACGATGACGGCATGCGCGCATAATTCGCCCCCACTGAAACAAGGGCGCCCTCGACGGGATCAGCTGCGGACCTGCATCTCATCCAGCCGCAGCGCGACACTCGCCGCATGCGCGCCCAGCCCCTCGGCCTCGGCCAGCTTCACCGCCGCCGGCCCGATCGCGCGCAGCCCATGCGGTTCCGCCTGCACCCAGGTCGTCCGCTTGAGGAAGTCGTAGACGGAAAGCCCCGACGAGAACCGGCTGCTCCGCCCGGTCGGCAGCACATGGTTCGGCCCGGCCACATAGTCGCCGATCGCCTCGGGCGTGTGCCGCCCCAGGAAGGCCGCGCCCGCATGCCGGATCTTGCCGAAGATCGCGCGCGGGTCGTCCAGCATGATCTGCAGATGCTCGGGCGCGAGGCGGTTCGCCAGCGCGCAGGCCTCGTCCCAGTTCCGCACCAGGATCACCGCGCCGTGCCGCGCCCAACTCTCGCCGGCGATGGCCCGGCGGGGCAGGGTGGTCAGCGCCTTCTCGACCTCGCGGATCACCGCCTCCGCGAAGGCGGTGTCGTCGGTGATGAGGATCGCCTGCGCGGCCTCGTCATGCTCGGCCTGGGCCATCAGGTCCATCGCCACATGGGCGGGGTCGTTGGTGGCGTCGGCCAGGACCAGCACCTCGGAGGGGCCGGCGATGCTGTCGATGCCCACGCGGCCGAAGACCTGGCGCTTGGCCTCGGCCACATAGGCATTGCCGGGGCCGACGATGCGGTCCACCGGCGCGATGCTCTGCGTGCCCCAGGCGAGGGCGGCCACCGCCTGCGCGCCGCCGACGCGCCAGACCTCGGTGACACCCGAACGGCGGGCCGCGGCCAGCACCAGCGGGTTCAGCACGCCGCCCGGCGTGGGGACGACCATGGCCACGCGCTCCACCCCCGCCACGCGGGCGGGTAGGGCGTTCATGAGCACGGAGGAGGGATAGGCCGCCTTGCCGCCCGGCACGTAGAGGCCCACGGCGTCCAGCGCGTTCCAGCGCATCCCCAGCGCCACGCCGTCCGTGCCCGGAAGCTCGATATCGGCGGGCAGCTGCGCGCGATGAAAGGCCTCGATGCGCGTCGCGGCGGTGTCGAGCGCGTCCATCAGCGCGGGCTCGATGCCGGCGGTCGCGGCGTCGATCTCCTCGGCCGTCACGCGCAGCGCGGCGGTGGTGGCGGGCGTCCAGTGGTCGAAGCGCGCGGTGAGGCGCAGCAGCGCCGCGTCGCCCTCGGCCTTCACCTCGCCGATGATGGCCGAGACGGCGCCGTCCACGCGCGCGGTGGTCTCGCGCGCATCGTCCAGCAGAGCGAGGAAGCGGGTCTCGAAATCGGCCTGGGCCGTGGAGAGGCGCTCCATGGTCAGGCGGCCAGAGCGGCGCGGAAGCGCGCGATCCAGCCGGCGATCTCCTCGGGGCGCGTCTTCAGCGCCGTGCGGTTCACGATGAGGCGCGAGGTGACGCCGGCGATGACCTCCGTCTCCACGAGGCCATTGGCCTTCAGCGTGGAGCCGGTCTGCACCAGGTCGACGATGACGCGCGAGATGCCGAGCGAGGGCGCCAGCTCCATCGCCCCGTTCAGATGCACGACCTCGGCCTGGATGCCGCGCGCGGAGAAGTGGCGGCGGGCGATGTTGGGATACTTCGTCGCCACCGCGATGCGCGACCAGCGCGAGGGATCGTCCTGCCCGGCCGTCGCCACCTGCTCGGCGACCGAGATGCGGCAGCGGCCGATCCCCAGGTCGAGCGGGGCGTAGATCTGGTCGGTCTCGTATTCCATCAGCACGTCGGCGCCGCAGACGCCGATATGCGCCGCGCCATGCGCCACGAAGGTCGCGACGTCGAAGGGCCGCACGCGCACGACGTCGAGCGAGGGATGGTTCGTCTCGAAGCGAAGGCGGCGGCTGTCCTCGTCCTCGAAATCCGCGGCGGGCACGATGCCGACGCGGGCGAGGACGGGCTTCAGCTCGGAGAGGATGCGGCCCTTGGGCAGCGCCATGACGAGGCGCGTGTTGCTGTCGGCCTCGGTCAATTGCAGGGGCAGGTCCATCAGTTGGCCAGCCTTTCGATCTTCGCTCCCACCGCCGCGAGCTTCTGCTCGACATGCTCATAGCCGCGGTCGAGGTGGTAGACACGGTTGACGATCGTCTCGCCCTCGGCGGCCAGGCCGGCGAGGATGAGGCTCACGGAAGCGCGCAGATCCGTCGCCATGACGGGCGCGCCGGAGAGCTTGGGCACCCCGCGCACGATGGCGCTGGTGCCGTGGAAGTTGATGCGCGCGCCCATGCGCAGCAGCTCGGGCACATGCATGAAGCGGTTCTCGAAGATGGTCTCGGTGATCATCGACGCACCTTCGGCCACCGCCATCAGCGCCATGAACTGGGCCTGCATGTCGGTCGCGAAGCCGGGGAAGGGCTCGGTCATCACATCGGCGCCGCGCAGCCCGTTGAGGCGGCTGACGGTGAGGCCGGTGGTGGTCTCGGCCACGTCCACGCCGCTTTCGCGCAGCACGCGGGCGACGGAGCCCAGATGCTCCAGCCGCGCGCCCTGCAGGTGAAGCGTGCCGCCGGTGATGGCGGCGGCGCAGGCATAGGTGCCGGCCTCGATGCGGTCGGGCACGATGGGGTGCGTCGCGGCGCGCAGGGTGGCGCCGCCCTCGATGCGCAGCGTGCCGGTGCCGATGCCCTCGATCCGCGCGCCCATGCGCATGAGGCACATGGCGAGATCGGAGATCTCGGGCTCCTGGGCGGCGTTGACCAGCTCGGTCTCGCCTTCGGCCAGGCAGGCGGCCATGAGCAGGTTCTCGGTCGCGCCGACGCTGATCTGCGGGAAGATGATCCGCGCGCCGCGCAGCTTGCCCTGGGGGGCGCGGGCCTCGATGTAGCCGGCCGTGATCTCGAGCTCGGCGCCGAGCTGCTCCAGGCCCTTGAGGTGCAGGTCCACCGGCCGCGTGCCGATGGCGCAGCCGCCGGGCAGCGAGACGCGGGCCTTGCCGAAGCGGGCCAGCAGCGGGCCGAGCACGAGCACCGAGGCGCGCATCTTGCGCACGATGTCATAGGGCGCTTCGAGGTTGTTGGCCGCGCCCGACAGGGTCAGCGTGCGGGCCTGCAGGTCATGGACGACCTCCAGCCCGTGCTGGATGAGCAGCGCGCGCATGGTGGCGATATCGGCGAGGTCGGGCGCGTTGGTCAGCACCAGCGGCCCATCGCAGAGCAGCGCCGCGGCCATCAGCGGCAGCGCCGCGTTCTTGGCGCCGGAGATCGGCACGGTGCCGTTGAGAGGGCGGCCGCCCTGGATACGAATGCGATCCATCAGAGTTTCGGCAGGGCGACGCCCCGCTGCCCCATGTATTTGCCCGCGCGGTCCGCGTAGCTCACTTCGGGCGCGCTCTCGCCCTTCAGAAACAGAAACTGGCAAATTCCCTCATTGGCATAGACCTTGGCCGGCAAAGGCGTGGTGTTGCTGATCTCGATGGTCACCTGGCCCTCCCATTCGGGTTCCAGCGGGGTGACGTTCACGATCAGCCCGCAGCGCGCATAGGTGGACTTACCGAGGCAGATCACCAGCACGTCGCGCGGGATCTTGAAGACCTCGATCGTGTGGGTCAGCACGAAGGAATTGGGCGGGATGATGCAGACCGGGCCCTGGCGGGTGACGAAGCCGGTCTCGGAGAAGGCCTTGGGGTCGACGATGGCGTTGTCGACATTGGTGAAGACCTTGAAGACATCGGCCGCCCGCGCGTCGTAGCCATAGGAAGAAAGGCCGTAGGAGATCACGCCCTCGCGCTTCTGGGCCTCGACGAAGGGCGAGATCATGCCGTGCTCCGTCGCCATGCGGCGGATCCAGTGGTCGGGCATGATGGGCATCAGGGGTCCTTTGCGGGGTCCTTGCGGGAGGCTGGTCTAGCCTCTTCCGGCGCGTCGCGTCCATCGGCCGGCCCGGGAGGCTGATCCGCGCGGGCGTCCTGCCGGCCCCGCGCCTGCACCTTGCGCTTGCGCAGGTTGGCCCGCAGGGCGGCCGCGAGGCGGGCCTGGCGTTCGGCGGGGGAGGTCATGGGGCGGCTCCGCGGCTGGAATGATCGATGGAAATGACTGGCCCGTCCCATGGTGGAGCCGCTGCCGGCGCCGCGCCTTGTTATCTGTGGAACGCGCCGGCTGGAAGGAACCTTCCGATCACCGCCATCCTCGGTCCAGGACAACCTGTTGCGGGAGCGACACGTTCAGTAGCAAACACTACGTGACGTTAAATATGCTACTTGTTCGCAATCGCAACGGGTCCTAGGAGCGTCAGAAGCGAGTGACAGTCAGTCGCAATCCGTTTCGGAGCGAACATCCATGAATCCAAGCCACCCTCCCCGACGCGCGGCGCCGCGGTCCTCCTGGCTTCTGGCCACCACCTCCCTGGCTTGGATCGCTGGCATCGCAACGGGTGCTCACGCGCAGCAGGCTCCCGCTCCCGCCGCCGCGCCTGAGGCCATCTCGCTGCCGACGCTGGCGGTAGATGGGCAGCGTGGCGCCACTGACGGCTATCAGGCCCTGCGCTCCGGCACCGCCATGCGCACCGACACGGCGCTTCGCGACACGCCCCAGAGCGTCGTCGTCGTGCCGCGCGATGTGCTGAACGACCAGGCGGCCGTGAACCTGGAGCAGGCGCTGCGCTATATCCCCGGCGCCGGCTTCGCCCAGGGCGAGGGCAATCGCGACACGCCCGTGCTGCGCGGCCAGTCCTCCACCGCGGACATGTTCACCGACGGCGTGCGCGACGACACGCAATACTACCGTGACCTCTACAACGTGGATCGCCTCGAGGTGCTGAAGGGCGCGAATGCCATGGTCTTCGGACGTGGGGGCGGCGGCGGCGTCATCAACCGCGTCACCTCCGTGCCGGAATTCCTCCACAACGAGAGCCAGCTGCGCGTGACCGCCGGCTCCTACGGCCTCGCGCGCGGCGTGGCGGATGCCAATTACGCGATCGGCGACAGCATGGCCGTGCGCATGACCGGCATGTACCATCAGGCCGACAGCTATCGCGACGGGGTGAACTACCGCCGCTACGGTATCAATCCGCAATTCGCCTATCGCATCGGCGACGCGACCACGATCCGCCTCAGCTACGAGAATTTCCGCGACGAGCGCGTGGCCGACCGCGGCATTCCTTCCTTCAACGGCCGGCCCCCTGAGCACGGGCATCCGCAACTTCTTCGGCGATCCGAACCAGAGCCCCACGCACAGCAACGTCAATGCGGTGAACCTCTTCGCCGAGCACAATTTCGAGAACGGGCTGACGCTGCGCCAACCGCTTCCGCTTCGCGACCTATGACAAGTTCTACCAGAACGTCTTCCCCGGCGCCGTCGCGGCGAACGGGCGCCAGGTGTCGATCGCGGGCTACAACAACCTCACCAATCGCGACAACCTGTTCAACCAGACGGACCTCATCGCGCGCTTCGCGACCGGCCCAGTGCGCCACATCTTGCTCGCCGGCATGGAGCTCGGCCGGCAGGAGACGACGAACCTTCGCCAGACGGCCTATTTCCAGGGTGCGAACGGCGCCTTCACGGAAACCAGCGTCAACACGCCGCTGAGCCAGACGCGCATCGGCCGGCCCATCCAGTGGCGCCAGGCCGCGACGGATGCCAGCAATACCGGCACGAACCACGTCGTCAGCCTCTATCTGCAGGATCAGATCGAACTGCTGCCACAGCTTCAGCTCATCGCCGGCCTGCGCTGGGACCACATCGACGCCGAGATCACCAACCGCCGCACCGGCGAGCGCCTCAGCGCGACGGACAACAACATCTCGCCGCGCGTGGGCCTCGTCTATCGGCCGATCGACCCGGTTTCGCTCTATGCGAGCTATAGCGTGAGCTTCCTGCAGCGTGAGCTTCCTGCCGCGCTCGGGCGAGCAGCTGGCCTCGCTGAGCGTGACGAACCAGGCGCTCAAGCCGGAATCCTTCACCAATTACGAGATCGGCGCACGCTGGGAGATCCATCCGCGCCTGACCGCGACGGCGGCGATCTATCAGTTGGAGCGGACCAATGTCGCGGTCACCAATCCGGCTGATGTGACGAAGCTGATGCTGGTGGACGGCACGCGCACGCGCGGCGTCGAGCTCGGGCTGCAGGGGCGTATCACCGACAACTGGAGCGTCTTCGGCGGCTATGCCAACCAGAACGGCGAGATCACCAGCGACCAGAGCGCGACGATCCGGCGGGGCAACAACGTACCCTTCCTGTCGAACAACACCTTCTCGCTGTGGAACCGCTACGACTTCCGCCCCACTCTTGGGCAGCTACACCCCCCGTGTCGGCGCGGCGGTCGGCGTGATCAACCAGTCGGGCTATTACGCCGCCACCGACAATTCCGTCCGCATCCCGGCCTTCACGCGGATCGATGCGGCCGTGTTCTACGACATCACCGACCGCTACCAGCTGCAGGTGAATGCCGAGAACCTGTTCGGCGCCAAGTACTATCCGGTGGCGAACAGCAACAACAACATCACGCCGGGCGCGCCGTTCTCGCTGCGCTTCACCGTCGCGGCGCGGTTCTGACCTGAAGGGGGCCGGGCGCGCCTAGGCGACGTCCGGCCCCATCACCGAGCGTCGGAGTTGGTTCAGCCGCACGAGCGACCCCAGGGCGGCGGATCCGTCACAGGCCGCGAGGCCGAGCGACAGCGCCTCCAGCGCCGCCAGGGTGGTTGCGTGCATCGCCGCATGGCCCGCGCGGCCGCGCGCCGCGCCGCAATCACCACCTGGGCCATCGCGATGACCTTGGCCTCGGTGGAATCCGTGATCATGACGACGGGCAGGCCCAGGCGACGGGCCTCCTGGATGGTCGCGATGATCTCGCGATAGGTGCGGCCATAGGTCATCGCCAGGACCATGTCCTCCCTCGCGCAGGGCCAGCAGCTGGTCGGCCAGCGAAATGCCGGCCGTGTCGATCGCGAAGGCCTGGCGTCCCGAACGCTGCAGGATCGAGGTCATATAGCGGGCGAGATGTGCGGTCGGCCCGATGCCATAGACGGCGATGCGGCTGGCCCGGTGCATCAGCCCGACGGCTTCCAGCATGGCCAGGCGCAGCGGCGGCTCGTCGAGGCAGGCCATGGCCTCGCGCTGCAGGTCCAAAGCGAGATCGAGCGCGTTGCGCGCACCCTCCCCGGCCTCGGCGAGGGTCTGGCCGAGGTCGCTGGCGGGGCCCTCGGTCTCCGCGCCCATGGTCGCGGCGAGGATCTGCTTGAGATGCGGCAGGCCGGTGAAGCCGAGCGCCTGGACAGAGCGAATGATGGTGGCGTCCGAGACGCCGACCCGGCTGGCGAGCTCGGCCGCGGAACTGGTGAGAATGGTCAGGCGGTTGGCGAGCACGAAGCCGGCGAAGAGCCGCGCCGCCGGCGGCAGTTCATCCACGGCCTCAGAGGAGAGGCCCGCCAGCAATTCCTTCGGTGTCCGGTCCGCCATCGACTTCCATTCCCGCGCGATGCGGCGCGTATGGCCCCTGGCGCGGAGGGCTGTCCACCTCGAGGGGCGTCAGGCCGCCCGTGCCGAGATCGCGCGGTGATGCTCCTCGGTCCAGAGCAGGACCGACCAGCAGAGGGTCGCCCAGGCCGCGCCGATGCTCCAGCCGGCAAGCACGTCGCTGGCATAGTGCAGGCCGAGATAGACACGGCTGGCGCCGATGAGCAGCGTCAGCATCACCGCCACGGCCACGAAGAAGACGCGGTGATGCCGCTCGCCGGCGACCCGGGCGAGGATGATCCCGATGGTGAGATAGGTGACCGCCGAGAGCAGCGCATGGCCGCTCGGGAAGCTCGCCGTGAAGACCTGCGCCATTTGAGGATAATCCGGGCGCGGTCGGTCAAAGCCCTGTTTGAGCAGGGTGCTGACAAGAGTGCCGCCCAGTACCGATGCCGCCATGAAGAGGGCGATGCGGCGCTGCCCCACCATGAGCAGATAGGCCAGGGAGACGGCGAGCACGAGGCCGAGCACGGCGAAGCTTCCGAGCGCGGTGACGTCGCGCACCATCTCCGGCAACCAGGCCGGACCGATCGGCTGGGCGAGATCGCTGCCGTGCCGGAAGAACATCACGACGGCATGGTCGAAGCCGGCCATGTCGCCTTCGATCACCTCGTCGGCCAGCGACACGAAGGCGAGGAGCATCACGGCCAGAGCGAGAAGCGCCACCACTAGCACGACCTCTCCATGCAGCAGGCGCCGGGCGACCCTGAGGCGTAGAAGCGGTGCGCCCCGCCCGGTCAGGACGACATTGGCGAAGAGAATGACCGCGCAGCCGGCGAAGAGCGCGATTCCAGCGACCTCGGAGAAGGCCGGTATCAGCAGGTTGGTGGCGCCGACGGCCGCGCACCAGAGGAGCAGGGCCAAGGCCAGGGATCCGTCATCGACGAAGAGGTGCACGATTTCGGCGGCGATGGCGCGCAACGTTCTCATCGCGGAGCCTCCTGCGTCACGCGCACGCCGAGCATCGCGGTCGCGGCCAGCCCGGCCATGAGGGCCGGCAAGGCCAGGTCCTGGCCGGGCCAATGGGCGCCCATGCCCTCGCCGGTCCAATAGATCCCGAAGGCCGAGATCACGATGCCGACGGCGAATTTCAGCGTGTTCTCCGGCACGCGCGCGAGCGGGCGGTGCACCGCGACCGCGACCAGCGTGACGGCCAGCGCCGCCAGCAGCGCGCCGCCGGCCGCCGCGAACAGGAGATCCGGCCCGCCGGCGGAGACGGCGAGCACGATGAAGGCCACCTCGACCCCCTCCAGCAGCACGGCCTTGAAGGCCGTCGCCGTCGCGATCGGATCGACGCCATGGCGGGCCGAGGCCTGCGCCAGAGCGAGGTTCGCGCTCTCGCTGCGGAAGACGGCGTCCTCGTCATGCAGCGGGATGTGCCCGGCCGAGCGGAGGACCGCCTTGCGCAGCCAGCGCATGCCGAAGAGCAGCAGGAGCAGACCGACCATCAGCTGCAGGAGCTGCTCGGGAAGCTGGGCCAAGGCCGGGCCGAGGGCCAGCACGAGGGCGACCAGGGCCAGCAGCCCCAGGGCGGTTCCGACGAAGGCGGATTTCCATCCGCGGACCGTGCCGACGGCGAGCACGATCGTCGCCGCCTCCACGCATTCGACGAGGGAAGCGAGAAAGGCCGCTCCCGCCGTCGGGACAAGATGCATCAGGGACATGCAGGAGCCTCCTCGCTCACTGCCTGTAGTAAATACTACGTCATATCCCAGATGAAGAAGTAAATACTACGCAATCTGCCTCAGGCGGCCAGCGCCTCCGCCGCCGCGCCCTGGCGCAGCGCGGGCAGCACGTCGCGGCCCAGGCGCTCGATCGCGGCCAGGACAGCGGGCGTCGGCAGGCCGGAGAAGCCGCAATACATGCTCATATGCGAGGGGCGCAGCACCTTGATGTCGTTCGCCAGGATGCGCGTGACCTTCTCGACGCCGCCGATCGGCGTGTGCTCCAGCAGCCAATCGATGGTCGGCTCGCCCTCGAAGGGGATGGACTGCATCCGCGCCCCGTCGCGCGGCGGCACGGGGACGCGCAGCGAGAGGGTGGTGCGGGCCAGCTTCAGCACGCCCTCGGCGGCCCGGCGCTGCTCGGCGGGGTCGTCGGTGACGAAGATGTAGCGCTGCAGGCCGAGCGGCATGTCGCGGCCGGTGAAGCCGCCGGCGCGGTAGCCCGCCTCGGACTTGGCCTTGAGCGGCAGCGTCATCTCGGCGGTCCGCACGCCCTGGCTGAGCAGGATCGTCGCGCCCACGCGCCCGGCGCGCTCCAGCAGGTCCCCGCCGGCGCCGGCGAGGTAGATCGGCGGCAGGCCCGGCGCGATGCAGATGGGCGAGTCCGGATAGCTGAAGTGCTTGCCCTGGTGGTTCACGCGGCCGGTGGTGAGGCCCTCGACCAGGATGTCCCACTCCTCGTGCATCATCTCCGAGCGGGCGGCGAGGTCGATGCCGTAGCTGCTGAACTCATGCGCCTGGTGGCCCGTGGCGATGCCGAGGTTGAGGCGGCCGCCCGCCAGCAGCTGGGCGAAGCCGATCTCCTGCACGGCGCGCAGCGGGTTGTGCAACGGCAGGACGACCACCCCCGTGCCGAGGCGGATGCGCTTGGTCAGCGCGGCGCAATGCGCGACCATCAGGAGCGGGTTGGGGCAGACCGAGGCGCTGGTGAAGTGATGCTCGGCGAACCAGGTGGCGTCGAAGCCGACCTTTTCCGCGAGCTGCACGGCGGCGGCGGTCATCTCGATGACCTGGGCCGGCGTCTCCTGCGCGTGGTTGAGCGACATCAGGTTGAAAAGCGCCATTTCCATTGCAGGCAAAGCTCCAGGCCGGTTTCTCGGCGCAGCATAGCAGGGCGCGGCCGTGGCGTGCCCCCGGGCGCCGGGCCTAGCGGTTATGCTTCCCGCAGCAGGTCGGCCATGCCGGCCATGGCGGTTTCGAGCTTCCGCAGGGCCATGCGCGCCTGCTCCGGGGCGACCGCCTCGAAGCGCAGCACGGTGCCGGGGATGGCCTGGCCCAGGCGATGCAGATCGGCCGTGACGACCGTGCAGATCTTGGGATAGCCGCCGGTCGTGTGGCGGTCCGGCAGGAGGGCGATGGGCTGGCCGCTGCCGGGAACCTGGAGGCAGCCCGTGGCATTGCCGTCGGAGGCGATCTCGGGGCGGCCGGAATGGGTCAGCAGGGGGCCGGCGAGGCGCAGGCCCATGCGATCAGCCTCGGGGGTGACCGTGAAATCGGACGAGAGCAAGGCGTCGATCGCGGCTTCCGCGAAATGGTCGGCCTGGGGGCCGAGGAGGACGCGCAGCGGCCGCTCGCGCTCGGCCGGGACGGGATGGGGCAGGCGGCGCTCGCGCCGGGATTCGGCGAGCGGACGGACAAGCGGCAGCCGGTCCCCGGCCTGGAGCCGCCCGCCATGCAGCCCGCCGAAGCCGGCGCGCGTATAGGTGGAGCGGCTGCCCAGGACCGGTGCGATGTCGAAGCCGCCCTCGACGGCGAGGTAGCAGGCCCCGCCCGCGATGCGACCGATCCGCAGCGTCTCGCCGCGGTGGAGGACGAAGCTCTCCAGCATGGGGTGCGCGACCGTGGCCCCGGCCAGCGCGACGCGCACGGAGGCCGCCTCGACCTCGATCGTGCAGCCGACGCGGCACATCTCCAGCGCCGCGGTGCCCGGCGGATTGCCCAGGATGAGATTGGCTGTGCGCAGCGAGATCGGGTCCAGCGCGCCGGAGACCGGCACACCCAGGCGCTGATAGCCCGGCCGGCCGAGATCCTGGACGGTGGTGAAGAGGCCGCCCTCCACGATGCGGATCGCGGCGCTCATGCGCGGCAGAGCGCCACGGGATCGGCGCCCCCGGCGAAGCGCGCGGCCAGCGCGTCGAATTCCTCGCGCGGGATGGGGCGGAAGGCGACGGCATCGCCGGCCGCGATCAAGGCCGGGCGCTCCAGCCGTTCGGGATCGAAGAGCGGCACGGGCGTGCGGCCGAGGATGTGCCAGCCGCCGGGCACGGTCTGCGGATAGATGGCGGTGAACGCGTTGGCGATGGCGAGCGAGCCGGCCGGCACGGCCAGGCGCGGCGTGGTCCGGCGCGGGACGGCCAGGCGCGCATCCAGCCCGGCGATATAGGGATAGCCGGGATACCCCCCCACCATCGCCGTGCGGTAGCGCCCGCCTGCATGGATCGCGACCACCGCCTCCGGCGTCAGGCCGAGGCGCGTGGCGAGCTCCGCCAGGTCCGGCGCGAACTCGCTTTCGTAGCAGATGGGCAGGGACCAGCTGGCGCCCGCGCTCTCCTCGTCCGGCGCGGGCGGAAGGTCGCGCAGCAGGGCCGTCAGCCGGCGCAGGCTGAGGAGAGCGGGATCGTAGTGGATGGTCAGCGAGCGCAGGGTCGGCACGCATTCCACGATGCCGTCCATGCCCGCCAGTTGCCGGTCGAGGCCGCGCGCGCGGGCCGCCGCTTCGGGCGTGTAGGCATCGGCGAACTGGACGGTGAGGGCGGTGTCGCCCAGGGGGAGAAGGCAAGGTAGCAGCTGCATCGCCCCAGCTTGCACCGGCCGGATGGACGCGCAAGGACCCGCGCGCCATCATCCCGATCATGGTCGCCATCTCCCTCAACGCCGATCTCGGCGAAAGCTTCGGGCCCTGGAAGATGGGCGACGACGCGGCGCTGCTGCCGCTCATCAATTCGGCGAGCCTGGCCTGCGGCTATCACGCCGGCGATCCCGAGATCATGGCCGAGACGGTGCGGCTCGCCTTGGCCGCGGGATGCAGCATCGGCGCCCATCCGGGCTTTCCGGACCTCCAGGGCTTCGGCCGACGCGCGCTGAAGATGTCGGCGCGCGAGGTGGAGGCCATCACCGCCTATCAGATCGGCGCGCTCGGCGGGGCGGCGGCGCTGCATGGCGGCAAGGTCACGCATGTGAAGCCGCACGGCATGCTGAACACCCTCGCCAGCGCCGATGCCGATCTCGCTTGCGCCATCGCGCGCGCCACGCGGGCCGTGGACCGCGAGATGATCCTGGTGGTCCTGCCCGGCACCGAGCTGGAGCGCGCCGGCCGCGCCGAGGGGCTGCGCTGCGCGCTCGAAGGCTATGCCGACCGGCTCTACGAGCCCGATGGCCGGCTGTCCTCGCGCGCCCTGCCGGACGCCGTGCATCACGACATCGCCGTGATCCGCGAGCAGGCGCTGCGCATGGTGCTGGAGGGCGAGGTCATCGCCCGCGGCGGCGTGCGGCTGAAGCTGGACGTGCAGACCCTCTGCCTGCACGGCGACGAGCCCAGCGCCGTCGAGGCCGCGCGGCAGGTGCGGGCCGGCCTGCTGGCGGGCGGGGCGGAGCTGAAGACCCTGCCGCAGATGGAATTTCCCGGGTAGCGCCTCGCCGTTCGGCTCGTTGCGGGAATGATGGTGCCGGGCCAGCCCGATATGCCATCATCCCCCGCACCGGAAGAGGGAGACGGCGCGCCATGACGAGCAACGGATTTGCACTCCTCGCCACCATCATCCTCGTGTTCCCCATGCTGTACTTCCTCGTGGCCTCGCCGACCTTCCTGCTGAGGCCGCTGAGCGACCCGATCGTCACCTGGATGCTGCGTGGCCTCTTCAACGTCTATTTCTCGGTCGTGAGCGTGACCTGCGGGATCGCGGTGATGGCCTTCCTCCTGGCCGACCGGCCGCTGGTCGCCCTCGGGATCGGCGTCGTCGCGGCCCTCGCGATCGGCGCGCGGCGCTGGTTCCTGTCGAGGATGGACGCGGAGCTGGGTGTCCGAGACGCGGGCGACGTCACCGCGGTCCGCCGCCTGCGCCGCCTTCACTGGGGCGGCATGGCGTACAATGCGGTCCAGTTCGTCGTGATCGTCGCCAGCATTTCCAGGATTTTCCCGACCGGGGCCTGATCCCCGCCTCGCCACCTTCACATGAACTTCCCGTGAGCTATTGACCGGCCCTACCGCACCGCGATACCCGTGAAGGGCATGATCCTGATGCGCTTCCATGGAATCACACGGCGGCTCCTGCCCGTCCTGATGGCGCTGCTGCTGTGGAGCGGGGCCCCGCACGCGCATGCCTTCGAGGGGCATGGCGCCGAGGTGTCCGCGCAGTCCTCGCAGGACGGCCATGACCACGGCGGCAAGGCCTCGCCCTGCGGCGTGCATTGCACCATGTGCCACCCGGCCTCGCTGCCACCACTGGGCTTCCACGCGACGACGCCCGTCGCCGTGCTCCGCATCGATCTCGCCGGCCCCGACACCATTCGCCTCGGTCGTGCCGGCGACACGCCGCAAAGACCCCCCAGGCTGCCCGCGATCGCCTGAGCGCACGGCCGTCCGGCCGCGCGCTGCGTCTCGCATCGCCGGAAGGCCTGTTCCATGTTCCATCGCGCCCTGCGCCGTGCCGTCCTGGCCTGCGCCCTGATCCTGTCCACGCCCGCTCTCGCCCATGAAGGCCATGACGACGCAGTGGCGGCCTCCGCGCCCGCGCGGCCGCGCATCGCCGTGCACTCGGAGCTCTATGAGCTCGTCGCCGTCCGGGAATCGGCCGACCAGGTCCGGATCTGGCTGGACCGCTTCGACAGCAACGCCCCCGTCGCCGATGTGCGCATCGAGGCCACGCTGGGCGATGCCAGCCTGGCGGCCGAGCCGCAGCCGGATGGCACCTACGTCCTGCATTCCGAGCTGCTGGCCGCCACCGGCACGCCCTTCGAGCTGATCTTCGCGATCACGGGCGCCCTCGGCGACGACCTGCTGCTGGGCACGCTGCCTGCCTTGGCGCCGCCCGACCCGCACGCCGGCCCGCATGACAACCCCTGGCAGGCCGCGCTGGAATGGGCCGCGCACCGCCCCTGGTTTCCCATCGGCGGCGGCGTGATGGGTGGCTTCGTCCTGGCCATGCTGCTGCGCCCGCGCCGCCGGGCCGTGGCCGTCGCCCTGCTGCTCGCCGTCGCCGCGATGCCCGCCCAGGCGCATGAGGGCCATGACGACCCCGCGCCCACGGCCGGCGGCATGATCGACACGCCTCAGCGCCTCCCCGACGGCACCGTCTTCCTGCCCAAGATCAGCCAGCGCCTGCTGGAGCTGCGGACCGTCACCCTGCGCGAGGAGGAGGCACGCCGCGCCGTCACCCTCGTCGGCCGCGTCGTCGCCGATCCCAATCGCGGCGGCCTCGCCCAGAGCATCGCGGGCGGCCGCGTCACCGCGCCCGAGGGCGGCCTGCCGCGCCTGGGCCAGCAGGTCCGGCGCGGCGAGGTGCTCGCGCTGGTGGAGGTCCCGCTGCCCATCGCCGACCGCACCACCATCGCCGAGCGCTCGGGCGAGATCGACCAGCTCATCGCCGGCGCCGAGGCGCGGCTGAACCGCGCGCGCTCCCTGGTCGCGAGCGGCGCGGGCACGCGCGTGCAGGTCATCGACACCGAGATCGAGCTCGACGGCCTGCGCCGCCGCCGCGCGCTCATCGGCGCGAACCGCATCGAGCCCGAGGCCATCCGCGCGCCGGCCGACGGCATCATCGCCGTCGCCCGCGTCGTGGCGGGGCAGGTGGTGCAGGCGCAGGACATCCTGTTCCAGATCCTCGATCCCGGCGGGCTCTGGGTGGAGGCGCTGGTCTATGGCCCCGACGCCGCGCGGCTGGAGGTGCAGGACGCGACGGCCTCGGTCGGCGACGGGCCGCCCATGCGGCTCACCCTGCAGGGCTTCGGCCAGGCGCTGCAGCAGCAGGCGACGCTGGTGCAGTTCCGCATCGAGGGGCCGCCCTCGGGCCTGCCGCTCGGCCAGCCGGTGCGCGTGGTCGCGCGGCTGGCGGAGAACCTGCGCGGGCTGATCCTGCCGCGCGCCGCCGTGGTGCGCGCGGCCAATGGCGAGAGCGTCGTTTGGCGCCACATCGCCCCCGAGACCTTCGCCGGAACCGCCGTGCGCATCGAGCCGATCGACGCGGCGCGCGTGCTGGTCTCGGCCGGGCTTTCGCCCGGGGAGCGCGTGGTGGTGCAGGGCGCCGGCCTCGTGAATCAGATCCGCTGATGTTCGCCGCCCTCGTCTCCGCGAGCCTGCGCAACCGCCTGCTCGTCCTCGCCGCCTCGCTCCTCCTGATGGCCTATGGCGCCTTCGTGCTGCCCAAGGTGCCGGTGGACGTCTTCCCCGACCTCAATCGCCCGACCGTCACGCTGCTGACCGAAGCCGAGGGCCTCGCCCCCGAGGAGGTGGAGCGCCTCGTCTCCTTCCCCATCGAGACGGCGATGAACGGCATGCCGGGCGTGACGCGCGTGCGCTCCGTCTCCTCGGTCGCGCTCTCCATCGTCTTCGTGGAATTCGACTGGTCGGCCGAGCTCTATCGCAGCCGCCAGCTCGTCGCCGAGCGCCTCGGACTGGTGCGCGCCAGCCTGCCGGTGGGGCTGAACCCGGTGATGGGGCCGGTCAGCTCCATCATGGGCGAGATCATGCTCGTCGCCATCACCGCGCGCGACACCTCGCCGATGGACGTGCGCGAGGCGGCCGACTTCGACATCCGCCCGCGCCTGCTGGCGATCCCCGGCGTGGCCCAGGTCATCCCCATCGGCGGCGAGGTGCGGCAATACCGCGTGACGCCCGATCCGGCGGCGATGCAGGTGCTGGACGTGAGCGCGTCGCAGATCGAGGCGGCGGTGTCGCGCTTCGGCGCCAATACGGGCGGCGGCTTCGTGGATCAGCAGGGGCGGGAATACCTTATCCGCAACCTCGGCCTCACGCGGCGGCTGGAGGATCTGCGCGACACGCCGGTCGCGCTGCGCGTGGGGCAGGCCGCGCCCATCCTGCTGCATCAGGTCGCCTCGGTGGAATTCGCCGCGCGTCCGCGCCGCGGCGATGCGGGCTATATGGGCGGGCCGGCCGTGATCGTGGCCGTCCAGAAGCAGCCCGGCGCCGACACCATCACGGTCACCCAGGCCGTGGAAGGCGCGCTCGCCGAGATCCAGCGCGGCCTGCCGGCGGGGATGGAGGCCACGCGCGTGCAGTTCCGCCAGGCGGACTTCATCGCGACCTCCATCCGCAACGTCGAGCAGGTGCTGCTGGAGGCGGCGGTGGTCGTCTCGATCGTGCTGATCCTCTTCCTGCTCGATGTACGGGCGACGGCGATCTCGCTGGTGGCGATCCCGGTCTCGGTGCTGGCGACGGTGGTGGTCTTCCATCTCGCGGGGCTGACCATCAACACCATGACGCTGGGCGGCATCGCCATCGCCATCGGTGAGCTGGTGGACGACGCCGTGGTGGATGTGGAGAACATCCTGCGCCGCCTGCGCGAGAACGCCGCGCGGGCCGAGCCGCATCCCATCCTTCAGGTGGTGGCGGCGGCGAGCCAGGAGGTGCGCTCGGGCATCGTCTACGCGACGATGATCGTGGTGCTGGTCTTCGTGCCGCTCTTCGCGCTGCCGGGCATCGAGGGGCGGCTCTTCGCCCCGCTGGGCGTGGCCTATATCGTCGCGATCCTGGCGAGCCTGCTGGTCTCCGTCACGCTGACGCCGGTGCTGGCCTATTGGTGGCTCGGGCATCGGCGCTCGTCGCATCGGGCGGACAGCTTCGTGCTGCGCGCGATGAAGCGGCTGAACCGTGCCGTGGTGCTGCGCGGCCTGGCGGCGCCGCGCGTCGTTTATGCCGGCGTGCTGCTGATGTTCGGCGTGGCCGCCTGGGGCGCGTGGAGCCTGCCGCGCGCCTTCCTGCCCGCCTTCAACGAGGGCACGGTGCTGGTCACCCTTTCCTTCCGCCCCGGCATCTCGCTGCCGGAATCGAGCCGGCTGGGGGCCATCGCCGAGGGGCTGGTCGCGCAGGTGCCCGAGGTAATCTCCGTCGGCCGGCGCACCGGCCGCGCCGAGCTGGATGAGCACGCGGAGGGCGTGCATATCAGCGAGCTCGACGTCGCGCTGCGGCGCTCCGCGCGTGGGCGCGAGGCGGTGCTGGCGGATCTGCGCACGCGGCTCGCCCCGCTGCCCGTCGCGCTGAACCTCGGCCAGCCGATCCAGCACCGGCTGGACCACATGCTCTCCGGCGTGCGGGCGGAGATCGCGCTCAAGCTCTTCGGCCCGGATTTCGACACGCTCGGCACGCTGGCCGAGGGGCTGCGCGCCCGCTTCGCGGCCATCCCCGGCCTCGTGGACCTCCAGGTGGAGCGCCAGGTGCGCATCCCGCAGCTGCGCGTGCTGCCGGACTACGCCCAGGCCTCGCTCTACGGCATCACGCCGGCGGCGCTGAATACGGCGCTGGAGGGCCTGTCCAACGGCCGCGTCGTCTCGCAGATCGTGGACGGCGTGCGCCGCTTCGACGTGGTGGTGCGCCTCGCCGATCGCGACCGCACGACCGAGGGTCTGGGCGATCTGCTGGTGGCCACGCCGGGCGGCCATATTCCGCTGCGTCTGATCGCCTCGGTCGAGGAGGTGGACGGCCCCAACCAGGTGCTGCGCGAGGGCGGGCAGCGACGCATCGTCGTCTCGGGCAATACCGACGGCGTGCGCGACGGCGCTTCCATCGTGGCCGATATGCGCGCGGCCCTGGCCCAGGCGGCCCTGCCACAGGGCTATTCCGTGGTCATCGAGGGCAATGCCCAGGCCCAGCAGGAGGCCACGCGCACCATCGGCCTGCTTTCGCTGGTCTCGCTGGCGCTGGTCTTCGTGGTGCTCTTCTCGCGCTACCGCTCGGTGGCGCTGGCGCTGATCGTGATGGGCAATATCCCGCTCGCGCTGATGGGCAGCGTGGCGGCGCTGTGGCTCGCGGGGCTGCCGCTCTCGGTGGCCTCGATGGTCGGCTTCATCACCCTGGCCGGCATCTCCGCGCGCAACGGCATCCTGAAGGTGAGCCACACCCTCAACCTCGCGCTCTTCGAGGGCGAGCGCTGGGGCCGCCGCCTCGTGCTGCGCGGTAGCGAGGAGCGGGTGGCCCCGGTGCTGATGACCGCGCTTTCCGCCGGGCTCGCCCTCACGCCGCTGCTCTTCGGCGCCGGGGAGCCGGGGCGCGAGATCCTGCACCCGGTGGCGGTGACGATCTTCGGCGGGCTGATCAGCGCGACGATCCTGGATGCGGTGCTCACGCCGCTGCTCATCTGGCGCTTCGGGCGCCGGGCTTTGGCACGTCTGGCCGCGGACCACGCGGACCGGCCGCTGCGCGACGCGGCCTCGGCCGCCTATTGATGGAGAAGACCATGAAACTCTCACGCCGTATCCTGTTCGGCGCCTGCCTATTTTCCCTCCCCGCGCTCGCCCAGGCGCCGCGCGGCCCCAATGGCGGGCCGCTCTCCACCGAGCACGGCCACAGCTACGAGCTGGTCGTCTCGGGCGCGACGCTCACCGTCTTTCTGAGGGACGGCAGTCGGCCGATGCCCAGCCGGGGCGCGACCGGGCGGCTGGTGGTGCAGTCCGGCGGGCAGACGGTGAATCTCGCGCTCGCGCCGGCCGAACCCAATCGCCTGACGGGCAGCCTCGCCACGCCGCCGGCTTCGGGCGCGCGCCTCGTCTTCACGGGGCAGCTGGCGGATGGCCACCGCCTGCAGGGGCGTTTCGTGGTGGAGTGAGGCCCCGCTGTCGTCGTCGGGCGCGAATGCCGCTAATGTTCGGCGCCCCCGGCGATGAAATGGACGACCGATTTTGACTGGCTCGCTGCTCCTTCTGACTCAGGCGATCCTGTATTTCTGTGTCATGACCGCGCTGCTGCGGATCCGGCGATGGGTCGGCATCGGGGTTTTCGTTTGCGCGGTCGGCGTCATGCACTTCCTCGAGACCTATCTCGCGGCGGTGTTCTTCATCGAACTGCCCTTCGGCCTGATCTCGCCGGGATCGACCGTCATGTTCAGCGGCAAGCTGGCGATGATCCTGCTGCTCTACATCATCGAGGACAGCGAGACGGTCCGGCAGCCCATCTATGGGCTGCTCGTCGGCAATGCCCTCATGGTCGGGCTGGTGCTTCTGCTGCGCTTCTATGAGCCCGCCTCCGGCCTGTCGAACCTCGGTCCGGATCTGATGCTGATCGACCATGTCGGGGTGCTGATGGTCTGGGGCACGACGCTGCTCTTCATCGACAGCATCGCGATGATCCTGCTCTACGAGGCGGTGGCGCAGCGATGGCCGGGGCGTATCTTCCCCTCGATGCTGCTGAGCCTGACGGTGGTGCTGACCTTCGATCAGCTCGCCTTCTACCTCGGCCTCAAGATCGTCGCGGGGACGCCCATCGCCGCGCTCTTCGGCGGCTGGGTGGCCAAGATGGGCGCCGCGCTCACCTTCACCCTCATGGCGGCCGCCTATCTGCGCTGGGTGGAGCGCCCGCCCTCGGTGCATGAGCAGGAGGGGACGGCCGGGCTCTTCGGCAAGCTCACCTACCGGCACCGCTACGAGGCGCTGCTGACGGCCAGCCGCCTCGATCCCCTGACGGGCGCGCTCGACCGGCGGCAGTTCGACAACCTGGGCCCGGCGCGCCTGACGCGGGCGGCGGCGGAGCGCGGCACGCTCGGCCTCGCCCTCGTGGACATCGACCACTTCAAGCGGGTGAACGACACCCATGGCCATCAGGCCGGCGACCTGGCGCTGCGCCAGGCCGCCGCCGCCCTCCAATCGGCGATCCGTCCGCGGGGCGAGATCTTCCGCTATGGCGGCGATGAATTCGTGGTCCTCTGCGACGGGCTCACGCCGCAGGATCTGCCCGAATTCGCGGAGCGGCTGCGCCTGGCGGTGGCGCGCAGCGGCGGGTCGGCGCTGCCGGCGCCGCTGACGGCCTCCATCGGCATCGCCGGCTTTCCCGGCGATGCGGCGACCTTCGAAGACCTGCTGCGCCAGGCCGACCTTCGCCTCTACGAGGCCAAGCGCCTCGGGCGCGACCGCGCCGTCAGCGGCTGAGGGTCAGCCCATCCGGTCCAGCACCTGATCGACGAAGACCATGGCGCTGCCCAGGTAGTTCTCCGGGTTGCACATCGCCGCGATGAGCGCCGGCTCCACGCGCGAGGCGATCTCGGGCTGTTCCTTCAGCGCTTCGGCCAGCGGGATGCCGCGCGCGATCGCGACGTCGCAGGCGTTGTTCACGATGTGATGCGCCTCGCCGCGCCCCAGGATGGGCGCGAGCTCCATCATCACCTGCTCGGAGGCGATGAGCCCGCCGGTGGAGGCGAGGTTCTTCAGCATGCGCGCGGGGTCCACCACCAGGCCCTCGGCCAGGAAGCGGGCCTGGGCGAGGGCGCCATGGGTGAGGTTGAAGGCCTGGCCGATGGCCAGCGACTCGGCCTGCCAGGGGCCGGTGCCGCGCTCCAGGTCCTGCGCCATGGCGGCCAGCATCTGCGGCACCAGCGCGTGCACGCCGCGCGACTGGGCGATGATGTATTCGCAGGAGATCGGGTTGCGCTTCTGCGGCATGGTGGAGCTGCCGCCGCGGCCGAAGACATGCGGCTCGTTCACCTCGGCGATCTCGGTCTGCATCAGCAGGATCACGTCGGTCGCGATCTTGGAGAGCGCGCCGCAGACGAGGCCGAGGAAGCCGATCGCCTCGGCGAAGCCGTCGCGCGCGACATGCCAGGGAATGTCGGGGCAGGCGAGGCCGAGCTCGCGCGCCAGCTCGCGCTGGACGGAGATGCCGCGCTTGTCGAGCGAGGCCAGGGTGCCGGCCGCGCCGCCGAATTGCAGGCGCTCCACGCGCGGGCGCAGCTGGTCCAGGCGCTCCACCATGGTGAGCAAGGGCGAGAGCCAGACCGCGACCTTGTAGCCGAAGGTCACCGGCAAGGCGTGCTGGAGGTGCGTCCGCCCGGCCATGATGGTGCCGCGATGGCGGCGGGCCAGCGCCGCCAGCGCGCCGTTCAGCTCCAGCAGCTCGCCGCGGATGAGCGCCAGGCCCTGGCGCATCTGCATCACCACGGCGGTGTCCATGACGTCCTGGGTGGTCGCGCCCCAATGCGTCCAGCGGCCGGCTTCCGCGCCGGCGGCGGCGGTGAGCTGCTTCACGAGGCCCACGACCGGGTAGCCGGTGTTGCGCGTCGCATCCGCCAGGGCCGCGAAGTCGAGCCTGTCGACCTTCGCGGCCTCGGTGATGGCGGCGGCGGCCGTCTGCGGCACGATGCCCAGGCGCGCCTGGGCGCGGGCCAGCGCGGCCTCGAAGTCCAGCATGCGCTGGAGGAAGGCGCGCTCGCCCATGGCGGCGCGCATGGCATCGGTGCCGTAGAGCGCGCCCATGACGGGCGAGTCGGCGGGATTCACGGGCATGGGTTCAAATATCCAGGAAGACGGTTTCCGCCCCGCCCTGCAGCCGGATGTCCAGCTGCCAGGTTCCGGGGATGACCGGGGTTGCGGTCATGGTGCTGCGCCGCTCGCTGGGGACGAGGGACAGGAGCGGGTCGCTGTCGTTCAGCGGCTCCCCGGCGAAATACAGGCGCGTGGTGAGGTGCTGCAGCAGGCCGCGCGCGAAGATCGCGATCTGCACATGCGGGGCCTGCAGCGTGTTGCCGCGGCCGGGGACGGGGCCGGGCCTGATCGTGGTGAAGCGGAACTGCCCCCCGCAATCGGTGGCGCAGCGCCCGAAGCCCTGGAAGCTGCCGTCGTAGCGGCCCTGCGGATCGGCGTGCCAGATCTCGATCATGGCATCGGTGACGAGCGCGCCGTCGCCGTCGGTGAGCGTGCCCTGGAGGGTGATGCGCTCACCCGCCGCGCCGGCATTCGGGCCGTCCTCGCGCAGCAGGTCGGCCCAGCCGGGGAAGTCGATGAGGTGCCAGAAGGGGCCCGCGGTCTGGTGGGCGGTGCTCATGCGTGCTCCTCCTCGAAGGGCGTCGCGGAGGGGCCGCGCAAGGTGATGTCGAAGCGAAAGCCGAGCGCGAATTCGGGCTGCGTGACGTCGAGGTCGAAGATCGCGACCAGCCGGTTCCGCGCCGCCTCGTCGGCGGTGGCGAGGAAGATCGGGTCCAGCGGCAGCAGCGGGTCGCCCGGAAAATACATCTGCGTGACGAGGCGCTGCGCGAAGCCCTGGCCGAAGAGGCTGAAGTGCAGATGCGCCGGCCGCCAGGCATTGTGGTGGTTGCGCCAGGGATAGGCGCCGGGGCGGATGGTGGTGAAGCGGTACCAGCCCTCTTCATCAGTGAAGACGCGCGCCTGGCCGGAGAAATGCGGATCGAGCGGGGCGTCGTGCTGGTCGCGCGGGTGGTGATAGCGCCCGGCGGAATTGGCCTGCCAGACCTCGACCATCGTCCCGCGCAGCGGCATGCCGCGCTCATCCCGCACGCGGCCGGTGACGATGATGCGCTCGCCCATCGCCGCCTGGCCGTCGACGATGGACATGTCGGCCTGGCTCGGCAGGTCGAAGCGCGGCGAGCTCGCCTCGGTGAGGGTGAAGGGCGCCCTGATGGGCTCCTGCTTCGGCGCGCGCTTGTGGGTGCTGCCGTAGGAGGGGCTGTCGAGCGGCGGCTGGCTGCCGGGAACCGCGCGGGCATAGGGGGTCGGGTCGGACATGGGGCCACTCTAGAGGGATCGGGCGCGCGCCATCAAACCGCGTGGCGCGGTTGCCAAGGCGGGCCTTCGGGACGATGTTGGAACTGCTCCGGGATGTCCCGGGGCAAGCGTTCTCAGGGCGGGGCGAAAATCCCCACCGGCGGTGATGGCGAGCGATCGCCTCAGCCCGCGAGCGCCCGTTTTCCCTCGGGGAGGCGGGGTCAGCAGATCCGGTGCGATCCCGGAGCCGACGGTCATAGTCCGGATGGAAGAGAGCGCGATGTCGTTGCCGGCCCGTCGGGACGGAGCGCGATCCGTGGAGGCCGAAGGGCCGAAGCGGTGAATCGCTCTCCCCACGATGGGCGGGCGAGGGCTCGTGCGCCCTGATTCAGGTCTCAACCCGAAGAGGGAAGCATGAATCAGACTGACAACACCCGTTTCGCCTTCATCCAGTCCGGCTGGCACCGGGACATCGTCGGCCAGGGGCGCGAAGCCTTCCTGGCGGAGATGGCCCGGCGCGGCGTTCCTGCCGGCCGCATCGACGTCCATACGGTGCCGGGCGCCTTCGAGATTCCGCTGCACGCCAAGCTCCTGGCGCGATCCGGGCGCTATGCCGCGATCGTGGCCTGCGGGCTGGTGGTGGATGGCGGGATCTACCGGCACGACTTCGTGGCCGGCGCCGTCATCGACGCGCTGATGCGCGTGCAGCTGGAGACGGAGGTGCCCGTGATCTCGGCGGTGCTGACGCCGCAGCATTTCCACGACCATGAGGAGCACCAACGCTTCTTCAGCGACCACTTCCTCGTGAAGGGCAAGGAGGCGGCGATCGCCTGCCTCGACACGGTGGCGGCACTCGCCGCGCTGACGGAGCTGCGCAAGGCGGCCTGACGGCGGGCGCGCCGGCGCGCGAGGGGACTTCGCCGCCGGCGCGCTTGCGGATGCCAGGGTTTCGGGCGGAAGCTGGCCGCGCGACTTCGACGTCCGCGGCCAGATGGGGATCTTCCGGCTTTGAGCACCACCACCCGGCCAGCCTGGCTGACGGCCGCGCCGATCCTCTTCGTCTCGCTGTGGTCGGGCGGCTTCACGGCCATCAAGCTCTGCCTGCCCTATGTCGAGCCGCTGACCCTGCAGGTGCTGCGCTACGCCGTGGTGGTCGCGCTGCTGGGGCCGCTCTGGCTGATCCTGCGTCCGGCGCGGCCGAGCCGCGCGACGCTCCTGCACCTGGTCCGCATGGGGCTGCTGGTGCAATTCGCCTATTTCGCCTCGATGAACCTCGCCATGTCCCATGGCATGGGCGCGGGGACGATCGCGCTGCTGATCGGGCTCCAGCCCGTGATCGTGGCGCTCCTCGCGCCCAGCGTCATCGGCGACCCGCCCGTGGGCAGGCGCGGTTGGATCGGGCTGCTGCTGGGCATGGCTGGCGCGGGCCTCGTCATCGTCTCCGGTTCGGGCCTGGCCGCGAGCGGATGGGTGGGGCTGTTTTTCGCAACGACCGCCCTGGCGGTCATGACGGCCGGCGCGCTGCTGGAGCGCAAGGCCGCGAAGGGAACGAAGACCGACCTCGTCACCGCCAATCTCGTGATGTGCGCGGTGGCGCTGGTCGCGACCCTGCCGCTGGCCGCCGGGCTTGAGACCATGCGCGTGGAACTGGCGCCGCAATTCTTCGTGGGGCTCGCTTACCTCGTCTTCGTGAACTCGCTGATCTCGCTGTCGCTGCTCTTCGCGATGCTGCGGCATGGCGAGGCCGCGCGGGCCTCCTCGGTGTTCTTCCTGGTGCCGCCGCTGGCCGGGCTCATCGCCTGGGCGGTGCTGGGCGACGTGATGTCGCCGCTGGCCATCGCGGGCACGGCGGTCGCTGCTTTCGGCGTCGCATTGGTCGTCTGGAAGCGTTGACCTTCGCCGAACGAGCGGCCAGCCTGACGCGAATCACCAGCGGGAAAACGTCACCATGGCCCATGCGGGTTTGAAGTTCGGCATCTTCCTCGCGCCCTTCCACAGGCTGGGCGACAATCCGACGCTCGCAATCCATCGCGACATCGACCTGCTCGTGGCGCTGGACTCGCTGGGCTATGACGAGGCCTGGATCGGCGAGCACCATTCGGCGGGTTGGGAAACCATCGCGAGCCCGGAGCTCATCATCGCCGCGGCGGCCGAGCGCACCAAGCACATCAAGCTCGGCTCGGGCGTGACGAGCCTGCCCTATCATCATCCCTTCCTGGTCGCGCAGCGCTTCGTGCAGCTCGACCACATGACGCGCGGCCGCGCCATGCTCGGCTGCGGCCCCGGCGCGCTGATTTCCGACGCCTATATGATGGGCCTGGAGGCGAAGACGCAGCGCCCGCGCATGGAGGAAGCGCTCTCGGCCATCATGAAGCTTCTCGCCTGCGAGGAGCCGGTCACGATGAAGACCGACTGGTTCGAACTGCGCCAGGCGCGGCTGCATCTTGCGCCCTACTCCTACCCGCATATGGACATCAAGGTTGCTTCCTCCACGACCCCCTCCGGCGTGCTCGCCGCGGCGAAGCACGGGCTGGGCCTGATCTCGCTGGGCGCCGGCCTGCCCGGTGGCCCGCAGAAGCTCGCCGAACAGTGGCGGCTGGGCGAGGCCGAGGCCGCCGGGCACGGCAAGACCATGAACCGCGCCGACTGGCGCCTCGTGGTGAACCTGCATGTCGCCGAGGACGACGAACTCGCGATCCGGCAGGTGAAGGCGGGGGAGCGGATGGAGACCGAGGATTACTTCGGCGAGGTGCTGGGACGCCCCCCCACTCGCTCGGAAGAGCCCTTGCGCGACGGGCTCAAGGCCGGCACCACCCTCGTCGGCAGCCCCGAGACGGTGGCCAAGGGCATCGAGCGGCTGCTCGCCTTCACCGATGGCGGCGCCGGCGGCATCCTTTTCCGCGCGCATGAATGGGCCGATCGCGAGCAGACGCTGCGGAGTTTCGAGCTTTTCGCCCGCTGGGTCATGCCGCGTTTCCAGGGCAGCCTGCGCATGCAGACCGAGAGCCGCGAATGGTGCGTCGCCAATCGCGAAGGCATCTTCGCGCCCAATCTCCAGGCGTTGAAGCAGGCCTTCGTCGATGCCGGTCAGGAAGTTCCGGAGATGGAGCGCCTGAAGCTGCGCGAGCGCCGGCCAGCCGAATGACCCAGGGCTGAGATGACCCGGGCGTCCGATGTGGTATTTCCGCAACAAGTGCTGAAGTAACGGATATTATTCAACCTTTGCGTGCAAAAAAACTTGCAGTGCACGCAAGTTAGACCGCAGATTCACCTCACCCTACCTGACGGGATTTTCTGTGGCGGGCCGTCATCCTCCCCGGGGTGCGGCGACGCCGGACATTAGAAGACAGGACTGAGGGGCAAAGTGGATATTGGATTCAACGCGCCAAGATGGCTCACGCTGGATGCCGCAGCCGCTTATCTCGGGATGACGCGGGCGGCGTTTTCCAAGCTGATCGACGCGAGGAACATGCCTCCGGGTATTCCGTCGCTCGGCCGTCTGGTCTGGGACCGTTTCGCCCTCGACGTCATCGCGGCGATGGGTGGGGGGACGGTAAGGGCGGCCGGCGTTGCACCAGGCGCGAAGACGCCCGCGATGGCCCTGGCCCCGGTCCTCGAATTTCCCTCGACCGACGCCCTGCTGCCCCGCCGGCTTATCGAGTCCGCGACGGCGGGCCATAGCGATCTGCACCACCGGACGGTGCAGATCTACCGCGCCAGCGCGAGCGTGCGCGGCCCCTGCGAGCCGCCGGTCACGATCCGGATCGAAGGCTCGCTGACCAAGGCCCGGCAGGGCGCCGCGCGGCGCTTCGGCAGCGGCAGCGTCGGGCAGGAAATCCGCCTGCACGATGCCGCCGGCGTCCTGGTCGCTATCCGCCCGGCAGGGCGGCGGCATTGGGACATCCTGATCTAGCGGCCCGAAGCTAGCGGTCGGGCAACTCCACCGTCAGCGCGAGCAGGCGGAAGGAGTTGGACTTGCCGTGGCCGTCGAGGTTGAGGCTGCCGTTCACGCCACCCTCCAGCACCTCGTCGACCACGAAGTTGAAGGCCTGCAGATTCGGCAGGTCGTAGCGCACGCAGCCCGTGGCGCCGCGATGGGTGAACAGCGCCAGCACGCGGTCGGCCGTGATCTGTTCGGCGAGGATCGCGTAGTGCTCGGGCTTATAGGGCATCAGCGACATGTTGAGGCGGTTGCCCTTGTCGCCCGCGCGGCTGTGCGCGATCTCGTGCAGCAGGACGGTGGTGGTCATCCGGCGATCTCCCTGGCGGTGCGGACGATGACGCGGGTGGGCACCCGCTCGCGCAGCACGAGATGGCTGCGGGTCAGGATGCGCGGCGTGACGCGCCACCGCGCCCCGCCCGTTCCCGCCGTGCCGCAGCAGAGCATGGCGAGCACCTCGCGCGAGGCTTGGTCCGCATCGTCGCGCGTATGCGCCTCGACCGCGAGGCGGATGCGGATGTCCTCGGGCTCCGGCCCGGCATAGCTGCGCCAGAGCGCGCCGTCGTCGCTGTCATGCACGCTGGCGACGCCGATCAGGTCCACGCGCGCGCGGACGTCGAGGCCGCGCACCTTCATGCGCTGCAGCAGAACCTCGGCCGTGGCGCGGGCGCGGGCGAGCGCATTGGGGCCGGCGACGGAAACCTCGCCCTCGCCGAGCCAGCTTCCCTCGAAGCTCGCGGTGACCTTGAGCGTGTCGGGCCGCGCATGGCCGCGCAGGTTGTACAGTGCCACGCGGTCCTGGCCGACCTGTTCGACGCGGCACTGGCTGATGTCGAGCACGACGTCGGGCGTGATGTAGTGCGAGGGGTCGTGCAGCTCGTAGAGCAGCTGCTCCTTGATGGTGCGCAGGTCCACCAGGCCGCCGGTATCGGCCGCCTTGGTGATGACGAGGCCGCCCTCGGCCGTCACTTCCGCGATCGGGAAGCCGATATTCGCGGGGTCGGGGATGTCCTTGAAGCCGGGGTCCCAGAAGACGCCGCCGGTGACCTGGCTGCCGCATTCCAGCAGGTGGCCCGTGGCCGCGCCGAGCGCCAGCGCGTCCCAGTCGTCCATCCGCCAGCCGAAGTGATGCGCGAGCGGCGCGATGGCGAGCGCGGGGTCGCTGGTGCGTCCGGCGACCACGACGTCGGCATCCTGGGCCAGCGCCTCGATGAGCGGTTCCGCGCCGATATAGGCATTGGCGGCGATGAGCTTCCACGCGCCCATGTCGAGCCCCGCATCGGCCTCATGCACGGGCAGCTGTCCGCCGGCGACGAGGCCGGTGACGTCGTCGCCCTCGACCAGCGCGATGCGCAGATCGGGCAGGCCCTGCGCCATCGCGAGCTTCGCGACGGCGATGGCGGCGGAGGAAGGGTTGGCCGCGCCCCAATTGCCCAGCAGCGGGATATTGTTCTGCTTGGCGAGGGCGAGGATGGGGGCGAGCAGCCGTTCCAGCATCGGCTCGTAGCCGGCATTGGGGTCGCGCCGCTTTTCCAGATGCGCCAGGGCCACGGTGCGCTCGCCCAGCGTCTCGAAGAACATCGCGGAGGGCAGGCCGCTGGCGATGAGGGTCTTCAGGACGGGCAGGGGCGCATCCACGCGGTCGCCCGAGAAGCCTGCGCCGTTGCCGACCAGGAACCTGTTGTCTGTCATGAACTCCTCCGGCGCGCAGTCATGGTCGCGGAGGGCGATGCGGTCAATCCGCTTTGGTGAGCACGCGTGCCACGGCCTCGCGCCAATCGGCCTTGCGGCGATCGGCCTCGGGACGCGCCATTCGCGGCTGGAAGCGCCGCTCGCGCCGCCAATGGGTGGAGGCGTCGCCGGGCGGCGGCAGCAGTCCGGCCTGGAGCCCCGCGAGATAGGCCGCGCCCAGCGCCGTCGTCTCCGGCACCACCGGCCGGTCCACCGGGGCGCCGAGGATGTCGGCGAGGAACTGCATGGTCCAGTCGCTCGCCACCATGCCGCCGTCGACGCGCAGAACGGTGTGGCCCGTGCCCGATTTTCCCATCTGGGGCCAGTCGCGGCGCATGGCGTCGAGCAGGTCGGCCGTCTGCAGCGCCACGCTCTCCAGCGCGGCGCGGCAGATCTCCGCACGCCCCGAGGCGCGGGTGAGGCCGAGGATGGCGCCGCGGGCCTGCGCGTCCCACCACGGCGCGCCGAGCCCGGTGAAGGCCGGCACCAGGTGCACGCGCTGCGCCGGATCGGCCTTGGCCGCGAGCTCGCCCGCCTCGCTGGCCTTGGCGATGATGCCCAGGCCGTCGCGCAGCCATTGCACCGTCGCGCCCGCCATGAAGATGGAGCCCTCCAGCGCATAGCTGCGCCGGCCCCCGAGCTGCCAGGCGATGGTGGTGAGGAGCCGGTTGGTCGAGGTCACCGCCTCCTCGCCCGTCACCAGCAAGGCAAAGCAGCCGGTGCCATAGGTGGACTTGATCATCCCCGGCTCGAAGCAGGCCTGGCCGAGCGTGGCCGCCTGCTGGTCACCGGCCATGCCGAGGATGGGGATGGAGCCGCCCAGCAGCCGCGTCTCGCCAAATCGCGCGGCGCAGTCGCGCACCTCGGGCAGGATCGCGCGCGGGATATTGAAGAGAGCCAGCATCTCCTCGTCCCACACGCCACGGCGGATGTCGAAGAGCAAAGTGCGCGCGGCATTGGTCGCGTCGGTGGCGTGGACGCGGCCCTCGGTGAGGCGGAACAGCAGGAAGCTGTCGACCGTGCCGAAGCAGAGCTCGCCGCGCTCGGCGGCGGCGCGGGCGCCGGGGGTGTTGTCGAGCAGCCAGGCGAGCTTGGTGGCGGAGAAATAGGGGTCGAGCAGCAGCCCCGTCCGCGCGGTGACCAGCGCCTCATGCCCCGCCGCGCGCAGCGATTCGCACAGCGCCGCCGTGCGGCGGTCCTGCCAGACCGGCGCGCGGCCGACCGCCCGGCCCGTCGCGCGCTCCCACAGCACGGTGGTTTCGCGCTGATTGGTGATGCCGATGCCCGCCACATCCGCGGCGTGGCGCCCGCCTTGTCCAGCGCCTCGCGCAGGACGCGCAGCGAATGGGACGCGATGTCCTCGGGCTCGTGCTCCACCCAGCCGGGGGCGGGGAAGTGCTGCGGCAGCTCGATCTGCGCCGTGGCGCGCGGCACCAGCGCGGCATCGAAGGCGATGGCGCGGGTGGAGGTCGTGCCCTGATCGAGGGCGAGCAGGACGGTCAAGTGTTATTCCGACGCATGAATTTTCCTCCAGATCCGTTGACGCAGCATCCATGCGACACCTAGGATTTGGCCCCTACGAGCAGAAGACGGAAACTCCCTCATGGTCAACAAGCTTGCCGCCCTCGCCCTGGCGGGCAGCCTCTTCGCGCTTCCGGCTTTCGCGCAGGACTTCAATCAGCGCCCGACCTTCGGCACGCTGGACCTGCAGACGAACTTCCAGCCGGATCCGCGCAGCATCGACGTGACGGCCGGCGGCAACATCAATTCCGAGCGTCTGGGCAATGGCTGCACGGGCTCGATCGCCAATGCGCCGGACGTGCGGCTGAACTACCAGGCCGGTAGCTTCCCGCTCTACATCTCGGTGCAGGCGCAGGCGGACACGACGCTGGTCGTGAACCTCCCCGACGGGAGCTGGGTCTGCAACGACGACCTGAACGATCTGAACCCCGGCATCGTCCTGAATCGCCCCGCCTCGGGCCAGTACGATATCTGGATCGGCGTCTTCGGCGGCGGCTCGGGCGCTCCCGCCCGGCTATCGGTCTCCGAGATCCCGCCGCAGCGCCGCTGATCGCGATTTGACGCGCGGCCATCGCGGGTCTGAAATCCATGGGGCCTGCGGAACCTTCCGCAGGCCCTTCTTTTGAGTCCAGGATTCCCCCTCCATGCCCGTGAACAACAGCATCGCCGCCTTCGCCGAAGAGATGACCGAATGGCGGCGTGACATCCACGCCCATCCGGAGCTGCTCTTCGAGGAGCACCGCACCGCCGAGACGGTGGCGACGAAGCTGGCGGAATGGGGCATCGAGGTGCATCGCGGCATCGCGGGCACGGGCGTCGTGGGCGTGCTGCGCAGCGGCAATTCCGGCCGCACCATCGGCCTGCGCGCCGATATGGACGCGCTGCCCATGCCGGAGGAGACGGGCCTGCCGCACGCCTCCACCGTGCCGGGCAAGATGCACGCCTGCGGGCATGACGGCCACACGACCATGCTGCTCGGCGCGGCGAAATATCTGGCCGAGACGAAGAACTTCGACGGCACGGTCCACTTCCTCTTCCAGCCCGCCGAGGAGGGCGGCGCCGGCGCCAAGGTGATGATCGAGGAAGGCCTCTTCGAGCGCTTCCCCTGCGACAGCGTCTATGGCGTGCACAACGATCCCGGCCTGAAGCTGGGCGAGATCTCGGCGGTGTCCGGCCCCATCCTGGCGGCGTCGGACCGCGTGACCCTCACCGTGAAGGGCCGCGGCGGTCATGCGGCGCGCCCGCATATGTCGCTCGACCCGATCCTGATCGGCGCGCAGATCGTCGTCGCCATCCAGGGCATCGTGGCGCGGCGCGTGGATCCGCTGGATTCCGCGGTGATCAGCCTCTGCCAGTTCCATTCGGGCACGGCGAGCAATGTGATCCCCGACACGGCCACCATCAACGGCACGATCCGCACGCTGCGGGCTGAGACGCGCGACGAGATGGAGCGCCTCATCACCCAGATCAGCCAGAACATGGGTGCGATGTACGACGCGGAAGTCGTGGTCGAGTACAAGCGCGGCTACCCGCCGACCGTGAACCACGAGGCCCAGACCGAGCGCGCGGCCATCGCGGCGGCGAAGGTCTCGGGGGCCGACAAGGTGATCCGCAAGCGCCCGCCCGCCATGGGCGCGGAGGACTTTTCCTACATGCTGATCGAGCGTCCGGGCTGCTTCCTCAAGCTCGGCCAGGCCGGTGCGAACAAGGGCGGCGTGCCGGTGCACAACACCAAATACGACTTCAACGACGACCTGCTGCCGATCGGGGCGAGCTTCTTCGCCACGCTGGTGGAGCAGGAGCTGCCGCGCGGCTGAACCGCCCCGCGATAGCGAGAGGGCCAGCCCCTCTCGCTATTTTCCACCGTAGAGCGCGGTGAGCTCGGCCTGGTATCCCGCCAGCGGCCGCGCCCGCTGGGCCTTCGCGACGGGCGCGAGCCCCGCCAGCGCGGCCGCCAGCCGCACGCCGGCCGCCGTTCCGTCCACCAGCGGCGCAGCCACATCCTGGGCCAGTTGCGGCGCCAGCCCGGCCAGCGGCCCGCCCGCCAGGATCACGACCTCCGCGCCGTCCCGCTCGATGCTTTCGCGGCACAGCTCCAGGATGGCGTCGCGCCGCTCCTCCGCGACCCGCCCGGGATCGCCCGAGAAGGCCGGCCCCATGCGGAAGCCGGCGCAGCGCGCGGCGAGCCCCGCGCGCTCCAGGCAATCCTCGAACATGGGTTTCAGCGCGGCGGTGAAGCTCACGATGCCGAAGCGCCGGCCCAGCAGGCAGGCTGCGTGGAAGGCCGCCTCGCTGATGCCGATCACCGGCACGTCCAGCAACTCCCGCGCCGCTTCCACGCCCGGATCGCCGAAGCAGGCCACGACGGCCGCGTCGAACTGGCCGCGCCGTGCGGCCAATGCCGCCACCGTCGGCGGTCCGGCGACCATCCAGTCCGCGCGGGTGACGATGAGCGGCAGGCCGAAGGGGGCGGTCACCGTCTCGACCACGCAGCCGGCCGGCCGCGCGGCCTCGGCCGCCTGGGCGATGCGCGAGGTCACGGAATCCGTGGTGTTGCTGTTCACGACGAGGATGCGGCAGGCCATCGGCGACTCCACGGGCGGGTTCTCGGCCGCCGGACGGAAATGCACGGCGCCTTTGGTTATCGGGGCGGTAGATGCTGCCCGCGCGGCGGGAAGTGATGTATCCTAAGCTTGTAATGGCTCAGGACACACAGGCTCTGAAGACCCCGACCTCCAGCTATTCCGGCGCCATCCGTGGCGCGGGAGCTCCCAGGCACGGGCGCTTCATCGGGCGCATCGGCACGCGCGCCGCCGTCATCCTGATCCTGATGTTCTCGGTGATGGCCATCCTCGCCGGCAACTCGCTCGTCCTGCTGGCGCGCCAGGGCGCGATCATCGAGGAGATGGGCGTGCGCGACCGCGCCGCCATCGAGGCCGTGGACGACTTTTCCAACGACGTGGCCGATTTCGCCCAGGGCTTCGCCGCCGTGCTGGCGGGCGTCCTGCCGCCCACCGTCACGGCCGTGCGCATGCAGCGCAACGCCGAGGGCATCCAGGACAGCTTCGACCTGCTGATCTCCCTGGTGGGCGACCGGGTCGACAGCATCGTGGCCGCCGGCGCGCGCGACATGCGCGCCCGCCTGCCCGACCTCGGCGAGCGCACGCGCGACGCCTTCGCCCGCCGCCAGCGCGACCAATACGCGCCGCTGCAGGAGGAATGGCTCGACATGGTCGTGGCCTTCAATCGCCTGGCGAGCGACGCGCGGGCCATCGCCAAATCGGATGCCGACGCCAATCTGCTCCAGGCGCACCGCCTGCAGGAGGAGGGGCGCCTGATCACCTATGTCGCGGCGGGCGTGGGGCTCATCGCGCTGGCGCTGGTCTGGTTCGTGCTGGTGCTGCTGACGGCCTGGCCGCTCTCGCGCCTCGCGGCCTCCATGCAGAAGCTCGCCCATGGCGAGGCGCAGGTCGAGGTGCCCGGCCTGGACCGCGCCGATCAGGTCGGCGAGATGGCGCGCGCCGTCGATGTGTTCAAGACCAATCTCGGCAACACCAACCGGCTGATGGAGCAGGCGCTGGAGGGCGCGCGGCGCACCGCCATCGTGACCACCCAGGCGAGCCAGGCCATCGGCCAGGTGAGCGACGGCGCGATGACGCAGCTCGCCGAGCTTCGCCAGGTCTCCGACGCGCTCGGCCATACGACCGAGGCCGTGGCCGATGTCGGCCGCAGCACCCAGCGCGCGCGCGACACGGCGGCCGAGGCGCAGTCGCTGCTGGGCGCGAGCCTGGAGAAGGTGCGCCAGCTCATCGAGACGGTGGATGCGGTCGGCGAGGACACCGAGCGCGTGACGCGCATCGCCGGCACCATCGCCAAGATCGCGACGCAGACCAATATCCTCGCCATCAACGCCGCCATCGAGGCGGCGCGCGCGGGCGAGCATGGCCGCGGCCTCGCCGTCGTCGCCGAGGAGGTGCGTGCGCTCGCCGCCAATACCGAGGCGCTCGCGCAGGAGATCGCGGATGTGGTGCTCGCCGCCGGCCGCCGCACGCGTGAGGGCGCGGGCACGGCCGCCGCCGTGGGCGAGGCGATGGATGATTTCGAGCGGCTGACCGGCGAGAGCGCGCGCCTCGCCGCGGCCATCGCCGTCGCCATGGAGGAGCAGCAGACCACCGTCGCCTCGCTGGACGAGCGGGTGGCGGTGCTGACGCGGATCGGCCAGTCCAATGCGACGGCCGCGGAGGAAATCACGGTGACGATGATCGACCTGTCCCGGCTGGCGAGCGAATCGCGCGGCGCGGTGGAGAACATGGCGGCGCGCCCGGAATGAGGGCGGACATCCTCGTCGTCGACGACAGCAGCTTCAACCGGCTGCTGCTGAAGCGGCGGCTTGCCGAGCTCGGCTTCGGCGAGCCGGACATGGCGGTGAACGGCGTGGAAGCCTTGGCCGCGATCGCCGCGAAGCCCTTCGACGTGGTGCTTCTCGACCTGGAGATGCCCGAGCTCGACGGTATCGGCGTGCTGGAGCGGCTGCACGGCATGCCGAACGCGCCGCCGGTCATCGTGATCTCGGCGCAGACGGAGATGTCGGGCGTCATCCGCTGCATCGAGCTGGGCGCCGAGGACTACCTGCCGAAATCCTTCGATCCGCCGCTGCTCAAGGCACGTCTCCAGGCGGTGCTGGAGAAGAAGCGCCTGCGTGACCTCGCGGCCGAGCGCCTTCAGGCGCTGGAGGCCGAGCTCGAAAGCGCGCGCCAGGCGCAGCTCTCGCTGGTGCCGCGCGACTTCGCCGCGCTGTCGCGCGGGCGCGTGACCGTGGCCGCGCATATGGAGCCGGCGCGCGAGGTGGGCGGCGATCTCTACGACATGCGCTGGGTCGGCCCGCATCACCTCGTCTTCGTGGTGGCCGACGTGGCGGGGAAGGGGGCTTCGGCCGGCCTGACCATGGCACGCAGTCTGGGCCTCATCCGCGCGGGCGTGCGGCTCGCGGATGCCAGAGGCGAGGTGCCCGATCCGGGCGATCTGATGACCCTGGCCAATGACGACCTCGCCTTCGACAACCCGGAGATGACCTTCGTGACGGCCGCGCTGGGCGTGCTCGACGCGCAGACCGGCGAGGGGCGCATCTGCGTGGCCGGGCACGAGGCGCCGCTGCGCCTTTGCGCCCCGGGCGTGCAGGTGATGGGCGGCTATTCCATCCAGCCCGCGCTCGGCGTGATCGAGGACTTCCCCTATTCCAGCGCGCCCTTCGCCCTGGCGCCGGGCGAGGCGATGCTCCTGCTCACCGACGGCGTGACCGAGGCGCAGGACCTGGAGGGCGAGCTCTTCGGCAAGGAGGCGGTGCTGGTGGCCCTCGGCTCGCTGGTCGAGCCGGCGCCGGCGATCGAGGCGCTGCTGGCGGCCGTGGCCAGCTTCGTGAAGACCGCGCCGCCGGCCGATGACGTCACCGTCCTCGCGGTACGTTTCCAGGCCTGATTCTCAGAGGCTGTCGGGCTCCAGCAGCAGCACCGGTTCGCCATTTCCGAGCACGCCCACGCCCCCCACGCCGGGCGTGCCGGCCAGGGCCGGATGCAGCGGCTTGAGCAGCAGGTCGGTCCGCCGTCCCACCCGATCGACCGCGAGGGCCAGGGCCCCGGCGGGCCGGCGGATGAGCACGATGGCGCTGCTGCGCGAGGGCGGCAGGCGCAGCACCGATTCCAGCGTGATGATCGCCTGGCCGGCCGCGAGCTGCTCCGGCCGGATGACGGAGTCCACACGCCCGGAGGGCAGGGCGTAGAGGTGGCCCGCGGCCTCGACGAGCAGCACGGGCTGGATGGCGGCGGTCAGCGGCAGGTCGAGGATGAAACGCGTGCCCGCGCCGGGCTCGCTCTCCACGCGCACCGAGCCGCCGGCGCGCCGTGCCGCATCCTGCACCACGTCCAGCCCGACGCCGCGCCCGGAGGTCTCGCTGACGGCGTCGCGGGTGGAGAAGCCGGGCAGGAAGAGCAGCGCGTGGATCTCCGCCCGGCCGAGCCGCGCCCCGGCCTCGGTGGAGATCAGCCCGCGCGAGACGGCGCGCGCGAGGACCGCCGCGTCGTCGATGCCGCGGCCGTCATCGGCGATGCTGACGAAGAGGCGGCCCGGCTGGCGGTCCGCGATGAGGAGCAGCCGCCCGGTCGCGGGCTTGCCGGCGGCGATCCGCTCGGCCGGGGGCTCGATCCCGTGGTCCACCGCGTTGCGGACGAGATGCAGCAGCGGATCGGCCAGCAGGTCGGCAAGGCTGCGGTCGATCTGGACTTCCTCGCCCTGGACCTCGAGCGCGACCTCGCGGCCCTGGGATTCCGCCGTGGCGCGCA
>NZ_CBDDFJ010000041.1:0-23346 GCF_965227005.1 Roseococcus sp. | reverse complement strand
CCGCTTCGGGGCCCGCGACGCCTTCGATCGCGCCCTTGCCGAACTCTTCCGGACGCTTGGCCAGCCGCTTCTCCACCGCATAGGAGAGGAAGGAGGCGAGCACCGCGCCGCCGCCCGGCAGCAGGCCGACCAGGAAGCCCAGCACCGAGCCGCGCATGATGGGCGCGACCGACCGGCGGGCCTCCTCCCTGTTCGGCAGGAAGCCGAGCAGCGAGGAGGGCGGTCGCAGGATCTCCAACTTGGTGTTGGGCATCAGCGCCAGGTAGAGCAGCTCCGACAGGCCGAAGAGGCCGAGCGCCAGCGGCGTGATGTTGATGCCGTCCACGAGCTCCGGAACGCCGAAGGTGAAGCGCGCCGTGCCCGAGATGGGGTCGAGCCCGATCGCGCCGAGCATCAGCCCGAGCAGCGCCATCAACCCGGCCTTGGCGAGGCCCGAGGCGGCGAAGAAGGCGATGAGCGAGAGCCCCGCCAGCATGAGTGCGGCGTATTCCCAGGGCCCGAAGGCGATGACCAGCTCGGCCAGCGGCGGCGAGAGGATCATGACGCCGAGGATACCGACCGTGCTCGCGAAGAAGGAGCCGATGGCTGCGATGCCCAGGGCCGCGCCGGCGCGGCCTTTCTTCGCCATCTCGTAGCCGTCGATGCAGGTGACGACCGATGAAGCCTCGCCGGGGATGCGCATCAGCACCGAAGTCAGCGTGCCGCCATAGGCGACGCCGTAGTAGATGCCGGCCAGCAGGATGATCGCGCCCGTCGGGTCGAGCTTGAGCGTGATGGGCAGCAGCAGCGCGATCGTCGTGGCCGGGCCCAGGCCGGGCAGCACGCCGACGACGGTGCCGAGGAACGCGCCGAGCAGGCAGAGGCTGAGATTCTGCCAGGAGGAAAGCACGACGAAGCCGTGCATCAGGCCTTCGAACATGGATCAGGCGTTCCGCAGCAGGCCGAGGGAGTAGAGCGCCCGCTCCGCGATGCCGCCCGGGAAGGGCACGCCGAGCGCGGTCCCGAAGACCAGGACGATGCCCGCCGTCAGCGTGACGCCGTAGAAGACGGCCTGCCCCCAGGAGGTCCGCTCGCCGAAGCGCAGCATCACGACGGTCGCGACCACCATCGGCAGGATGAAGCCGAGATAGGGCAGCGCGATCGCGACACCGAGCATGGCCGCGCCATAGGCGAGGAAGGTTCCGTTCGCGAAGGGACGCGCGCCGCCTTCCGGCTCGACGTTCGGATCGCCGGGCCAGGCGAGGACCGCCAATGCCATGATGCCGATGAGCACCGAGAGCACCTGCGGCATCAGCCCGGGGCCCGGGCCATCCCAGCCCCAGGCTTCGAGCTTCGATGCCTCCCGCCATCCGAAGATGGCGAAGAGGACGCCGCCCAGGGCGACGTAGCGCGCCGTCCGCGTCATGCGGTCACCGACGCCGGGCGAGGCCGGCCTCGCGCAGCTGCGGGCCGAAGCGGTCGTAGGCGGCGCGGATGGTGGTCTCGAACTCCGCGGGCTGCAGGATGGAGGTCACCATGCCGAAGCGGCCGAGGATCTCGGCGAGGGCTGGCTTCTGCGCGGCCTCCAGGAAGGCGCGCGTCAGCAGGTCGGCGCGCTCCTGCGGGATGCCCTTGGGGCCGATGATGCCGATCATCGAATCCACCACGACGTCGACGCCCTGCTCCTTCAGCGTCGGCACGTCGGGATATTCCTTCCAGCGGCCCTCGCTCGCGGAGGCGAGCAGGCGCAGGCGACCGGACTGCAGCGCGGGCAGCATCTCCGGCGGGTTCTGGATCACCGCGTCCACGTGGCCGCCGAGGGCCGCCGTCACCGCCTCTGCGCCCGAGCCGAAGGGCACGAACTGGAAGCGCGTACCGGTGACACGGGCGATGTCGAACATGCCGATGTTGTTCGGCGCGCCCGTGGCGCCGAAGGTGGTGCGGCGCGCCTTGGCCGCGTTCACCAGATCCATGATGTTCCGGTGCGGCGATTCCGCGCGGACCGCGATGCCGTAGAGATAGCGCGCGAAGGACGGCAGGAAGGTGAAGTCGTTGGAGCTGTAGGTGACGTCCAGCATGTGCGGCGCGATGGCGAGGCCGGCGAGGCCCGTCGTGCCGATGGTGTAGCCGTCGGGGCGCGCGGCCGCGACCGTCTGCACGCCCACCGTGCCCTGGCCACCCGGCCGGTTCACGATCTGCACGGGCACGCCGAGGATCTTCTCGGCTTCCGCGGCGATGGCGCGGGTGGAGACGTCGGTCGAGCCGCCGGGGCCGTACTGGACGATGATGGTGATCTCGCGCTCGGGCCAGGCGGCCTGGGCGATGGCGGGCGCGGCCAGCGTGGCGGTGCCGGCGACGATGCCCCGGGTAATGAAGGTACGGCGTTGCATGGGTGGATCCTCCTGGGATGTTTCTTGGTGAGGCGGCGTCAGGGCATGTAGCTGCCGCCGCCGACGTCGATCGTCGTGCCGGTCAGGTATCCGGCGGCGTCGGAGGCGAGGAAGTTCACGACCTCCGCGACGTCCTCCGGCTCGCCGAGGCGGCCGAGCGGGATGCGCGCGAGGAAGGCGTCGTTCATGCCCGGCGCGGCGCCGGCCACCATGTCGCTGTTGATGCGGCCCGGAGCGACGCTGTTGACCGTGATGCCGAAGGGACCGAGCTCGGCCGCGAGATTGCGCGCGAAGCCCATGAGGCCGGTCTTGGAAGTGCCGTAGTAGGAGCCGGTGATGTTGCTCGCCACGCGCGCGGCCTGGCTTGTCATCATCACGACGCGGCCCCAGCGGCGCTTCTTCAGCACGGGAATGGAGATGCGCGAGAGCATGAAGGGCCCGGTCAGGTTCACGTCCATCACGCGACGCCATTCGGCCAGCGAGATATCCTCCACCAGCTTCTTGCGGCCGTCGACCTTGGGCGAGATGCCCGCATTGTTCACGAGCACGCCGAGCGAGGACCACCAGTCGCCTAGTACCTCCGGCAGCGCCTCGACCGCGGCGTCGTCGGCGACGTCGAGGCGGATGGCGCGGGCCTGGAAGCCCTCGGCCACGAGGGCGGCGGCCGTCGCGTCCACGCCGTCGAGCACGTCGGCGAGAACGACGGGATGCCCCGACTGCGCCAGGCGCCGGGCGATGGCAGCACCGAGGCCGCGCGCGGCTCCGGTGACGAGGGCGACGCGATCGGTGTTGCTCATGGGCGGACCTTGGGTGAGGGAAAGGGGTTCATCGCGGCGCCGGCTCAGGAGTCCACGGTGATGCCGAGGCGCTGCACCATTTCGCGCTCGCGGGCGGACTGGACGGTCACGTAGCGCAGGTAATCGGCCGGGTCGTAGTAGGCGAGCGGCATGTCGAAGCGCGCGCGGATCGCCTGGTTGGCGGGCTCGAAGAGGCCGACCTTCAGCGCCTCGTGCAGGCGGTGGACGATCTCGGGATCCAGGCCCTTGGGGCCGCTGATGCCGTAGGGCGTGGAACTCGTCATATCGATGCCGAGCTCCCTGAGCGTGGGCACGTCGGGGAAGCGCGGCGCGCGCTCGGCCGACCAGACGTTCAGCGCGCGCATGTCACCGGAGGCGACGAAGGGCGCCCAGGCGGCGCTGTCGGCCACCATGTCCACATGGCCGCCGAGCGTCGCCGTCATCGCCTCGGCGCCGCCGCGATAGGGCACGTGGGTGATCTGGATGCCCGTGCGCTCCATGATCTCGACCATGGCGAGATGCGGCGAGGAGCCTGCGCCGGTGGCGCCAAAGGTCAGCTTGCCGGGATTCTCGCGGGCATGGGCGACGAGCTGCTGCCAGCTGCGGAAGGGGCTGTCGGCCTTCACGACCACGCCGTAGAGCCAGCCGGCCACGCCCACGACATGGGTGAAGTCCGTCACCGGATCCCAGCGCGGCGTGCGCGTCATGTAGGGCCAGCGCATCACGGTGTGGTGCATGACGGTCAGCGTGTAGCCATCCGGCCGCGACTGGGCCGCGACCTGCTGGGGCCCGAGCGTGCCCGAGACGCCAGGGCGGCTGTCCACGATGATGTTCTGCCCGAGGACGCGCGAGGCGGTATCGCACATGCCGCGGATCTGCGCGTCGGCGGAGCCGCCGGTGGGCCAGGGGAAGACGAGGCGGATGGGCCGGTCGGGGAAGTTCCCCTGGGCCAGGGCCGGGGCGGCGAGCGAAGCGCCGGCCAGGGCGAGCACCGCGCGGCGCGTGGCGGCGGCGTGGGCCGGCGGTGGGCGTGAATTCGCGTCCTGGGTCATGTCGCTTCCTCGTGTTCTGATTTCAACGAGGGGCGCGGTTTGGGTCGCCCCGTCCGCGCCTCCCCGGTACTCTTCTTCCCAAGGCGGCGCCGTCTCCGGCGCCGCGGCTCAGGGCAGCAGGATCACCTTGCTGGCGGCGCGCTGGCGGGCGAGCTCGAAGCCCTCCAGCCCACGCTCCAGCGGCAGGCGGTGGGTGATCATCGGGCGGAAGCTCTCGGGGTCGCGGCCCAGCAGCGCGATCACCCGGTCCCAGGTGCCGCGCTTGGAGCCATGCGAGGCGCGCAGCTGGTGGCGGTTCCGCACGAAGACGGTGAGCGGCAGGGTCAGCGGACCGTCATGGATACCGGCCGCGACCAGGATACCGTCTCGCTTCAGCAGCGGCAGGGCCTCGGCGATGGAGGGCGGGTAGCCCGTGGCCTCCAGCACCACGTCGACGGGGGTGCCGCCGGTGAGCTTCAGCACCTGCTCGGCCATGGGGCCGTCGGCGATGTCCACGACGTCGGGGAAGCCGAGCTGCTTCAGCACGTCGAAGCGCGGCCCGTCGCCGCGACCGACGATGATGACGCGTCCGGCACCGGCCGCCCGCGCCATGAGCGCGAGCCCTTGGCCGATCGTGCCGGGGCCGAGGACGAGCACGGTGTCGCCCAGCGAGACCTCGCCCACCAGCACGGCGTCGGCGGCGACGGCCAGCGGCTCGACCAGCGCGCCGAGCTCGGCATCGACGGCATCGGGCAAAGCCACGACATTGGCGATCGGCACGTTCAGCAGGCGCGTGAAGGCGCCCTCGCAGGTCAGGCCCATCGAACGCCGACGTGTGCAGGCGCGCACGTCGCCGCGCACGCAGGCGGCGCAGCTGCCGCAGGGCATGCCCGGATGCACCGCGATGCGCGTGCCGGTCGCGATGTTCGTGCCCGCTCCGGCGGCGGTGACGTGGCCGGCGAATTCATGGCCCATCGTCACCGGCAGGTAGGGTTCCAGATGGCCGTAGCCGTCCGACCATTCGAAGGCGTGCACGTCGCTGCCGCAGATGCCCACGGCCTCGATGCGCACGGTCACCTCGCCCGCCCCGGGGGCGCCCGGCTCGGGCACCTCCGTCGCGTCGAGGCCGAAGGCCGGCTTCGTCTTCTGGAGCGCGAACATGCTCAGAAGGGCTCCGGGAACTGCCCGTGGTAGAAGGTGAGCGGCGGCTTGCCGTTCGGGTCCGTCAGCACCTCGATCAGGTAAGGCTCGTTGGACGCGAAGGCGGTGTCCAGCGCGGGCCCGACGTCCTCGCCCTTCGTGACGCGGATCGACTTCACGCCGCAGGCCGTGGCGATGGCCGCGTGGTCCACCTCGGCGAAGTCGCAGGCGATGGTGTGCTCGCCGTACTTCGTGTCCTCGGCGTGCTTCTGGAAGCCCAGGATGCCGTTATTCAGCACCACGACCGTGACCGGCACCTGCAGGCGGCGCAGCGTCTCGAGCTCGGCCCAGCTATGGCCGAAGCCGCCGTCGCCGCAGAGCACGACGACCCGCTTGTCGGGTGCGGCGACCTGCGCGCCGATACCCAGCGGCACGCCCCAGCCGAGGCCGGCCAGGCCGCGCGGCGTGAGGAAGCGCTGGCCCGCCCGCTTGGCGGTGATGTAGCCGGTGATCCAGTTGGACGAGTAGGAGGCGTCGGCGCAGACGATGCCGTCGTCGGGCAGGCGCTTGTCGATCTCGGTGACCACGCGCTCGGGGCGGACCGGGCCGCCGTCGCGGGTGGTGACGCCGGCGATCAGCTTGCGCCAGTCGGCGACGGCCTTGGCGATCTGCGCCTCGACCTTCGGCCGCGCGGCGGCGCGGGTGGCGAGGTCGAGCTTCACGATCTCGGCATGCAGGGCGGCGAGGGTGAGCTTGGCGTCGCCCATCAGGCGCAGCGCCTCGTAGTTGCGGCCGATCTCCATGCCATCGGGGTCGATGTGGATGAAGGTCGCGGCGCGCGGGTAGAGCTGCCAGGAATCCGTGCCGTTCTGGTTCGTTCGGTTGCCGACCAGCAGCACGACGTCGGCGTTCTCGACCATCGGGCGCAGGTCGCGCGTGCGGGCGCCGAGGCCCATCGTGTTGCCGACGACGCCGAGCGAAAGCGGATGGTTCTCGTCGACGCTGCCCTTGCCCATGAAGGTGGTGGCGACCGGCAGGTGCGCAGCTTGCTGCAGCGCCGCCAGCTCCTGCGCCGCATCGGAAAGATGCACGCCGCCACCGGCGATGATGAGCGGCGCCTTGGCGGCGGCCAGCAGCGCGGCGGCCTCAGCGATACGGGTCGGATCGGCCGTGGTGCGATCCAGCGGGAAGGTGCCGAGATTGGCCTTGCGGCGGGAGACGGGGCCGGCCTTTTCGGTCAGCAGATCGGCCGGCAGCAGCAGGACGGCCGGGCCCGGGCGGCCCGAGGTCGCGGCGGCGAAGGCCATGTCCACGTAGTCTTCCAGCCGATCGGACCGGTCGATGCGGCGGGTGAACTTCGACACGGCGGAGAAGAGCGCGATGTGGTCGATGTCCTGGAAGGCATTCTTGTCGGTCGCGTCGCGCGTCACTTCCTGCACGAGCGCGATGACCGGAACACTGGCCTTCATCGCTTCGGCGAGCGGCGGGACCAGCAGCGTCGCGGCGGGGCCGTTCTGCGCGGTGACGACACCGACCTTGCGCGAGATGCGCGCATAGCCGTCGGCCATCGTGCCGCCCATGTTCTCCTGCCGGTAGACCTTCTGCTCGATGCCGACATGCGGCGCCGCCAGGTGGAAGGCGGAGGGCAGGCTCTGCCCGAAGGTCACCGTGACGCCATGGCGGGCGAAGGCCTCGGCGAGACGCAGGGCGACATTGGTGTTGGCAACGGCGGGGCCGGTGTCGGGCATGCTTTCGTTTCCTCCAGGACTATTTGATGTTTGCAATAGCAAACTTCATGTCGCTTGACGGGTCAACCCGTCGCGATCGATCTTGGCGTATGGATATCGAACCCGCCCTCCAACCCATCGACCGCGCGGAAAGCCTTGCGGGCAAGGTGTACCAACGGCTGCGCAGCGCGCTGGTCGGTGGCCGACTTGTGCCTGGGCAGCGGCTCGTCCACCGCCTGCTGGCGACCGAGCTGGGCGTGAGCCCGACCCCAGTCCGGGAAGCGCTCCTGCGCCTGGTGTCCGAAGGCGCGCTGGAACTCGACGCCCGCGGCATCGCCTGGGTGCCGCGGCTGGAGGTCGAGCGCTACGAAGAGATCATGGACCTGCGCGTCGAATTGGAGGGCCGCGCCGCCGCCCGCGCCGCCCTGCTCGCAACGCCGGCGGACATCGCGACGCTGACGGCGATCCAGACGCACTTGCTGGAAGGTCGCCGGGCGATGGACCGGCACGTGGTGCTGGAGGAAAATGAGCGCTTCCACTTTGGCGTCATCGCCGTAGCCCGACTGCCCGTTCTCCAGCGGGTGGTGGAAAGTCTGTGGGTGCAGGTGGGACCGACGATCAACCTGCTTTTCTCCGGACCGCGCGAGCTTTCGCCGCAGGGCCATCCGCACGACGCGCTGCTGGCGGCGCTCTCCGCGCGCGACGCGGTAGCCGCGCGCGACGCGGTGCGACGCGATCTCTACGAGCATGCTCAAGTGCTGTCCCCGCTGCTGGAACGCGAGCGCCGGGCAGACGCGACTTCATCGGAGCAACTTTAAAGCCGAAAAGGCTGGACGAACTGCGGCATGAGGGATGGTTTCAACCTCATCCCGGCGACCATGCCCGACAGCCTCGACGCCTTCGTGGATCTGGTCCCCGAGTTGCAGCGGCGCGGCATCTTCCGGAATGCCTGGGAGGCGTCTCCGTGACGGTTGTCAGGTTGATGAGCGTGTTGCCGGTCAGGTCAGTACCATAGGACCCCTCCCGCGCCGTTCGAAAGCACGTTGGTGCAACGTCGACCGTCAGCGTTTCTGGATGCTCCCGCAAAACCTCCCCCGGCTTCTCTGGGCGTCGCGATGCGTACGAATCCGCGCGAACGAGGAGCAGCTTGCCGATAGTGCCGCGCGCCGGTCGCAACGGGCCATGCGCCTATGACAAGGCTGCCCTCGGGTTGACAAGCGCCAAGATTCGATATTTCTAGAATTATGGAATCATCGGACGCCGTCGCGGCGCTTGCGGCTCTTGCCCAGGACAGTCGCCTTCAAGTCTTCCGCCTTCTCGTCCAGGCCGGCCCTGAGGGGCTGGCGGCTGGACGGATTGGTGACGCGCTCCATCTTCCCGGCGCCACGCTCTCCTTCCACCTGACGCAGCTGCGCACCGCAGGGCTCGTGACGTTTCGGCGCGACGGCCGATCCCTGATCTATGTCGCCGAATACGGCGCCATGAACGCCCTGATCGGCTTCCTCACCGAGAACTGTTGCGGTGGTGATCTAGGGGCCTGCATGCCGAAGCAGGGCGGCGCCTGCACCCCAGCCCTATCCGCAAAGTCAAAGAGGCTTCCAACATGAGCATGAAGGAATTGCCCGTCGCCGTGATTGGCGCCGGCCCTGTAGGGCTTGCCGCTGCCGCGCATCTCGCCATGCGAGGGATGCCCTTCATCGTGCTGGAGGCTGGCTCAGGCGTTGCCGCAAGCGTCCGGCGCTGGGGGCACGTCCGCATGTTCACGCCGTGGCGCTATTGCGTGGACACTGCCGCCAAGGCGCTGCTGGACGCCTCAGGCTGGGTCCACCCGGCTGTCGAGGCCATTCCTACCGGCGCCGATCTGGTGGACGCGTACCTCGCTCCGCTGGCTGCGCTGCCTGATCTCGCGCCGCACATCCGGCTTGAGCGCCGGGTCGTCGCGGTGACGCGGCGGGGCTTCGACAAGGTGAGGACGCAGGGCCGAAGCGAGGTGCCCTTTGTGCTGCGCGTCAGAGGCCCGGACGCCACACTGGAGACGATAGAGGCGCGAGCCGTCATCGATGCCTCTGGCACATGGGAGTTACCCAATCCTGCCGGTGCGGACGGCCTGCCGGCGATAGGCGAGCCGGAGGCCGCGAGCCACATTGCCTACGGGATACCGGACGTGCTGGGCGAGGCGCGGCATCGCTATGCGAGGCGTACCACCGCCGTCATTGGAGCCGGGCACTCTGCACTGAACATCCTGATAGATCTGGCGGCGCTACGGGATCGTGAACCGGGAACGCGCGCGCTGTGGATTATGCGACGGGAGAATGTCGAGGCCGCGTTTGGGGGGGAGGCGGCCGATGGTCTGCCGGCTCGCGGCGCGCTCGGCAGCCAGGCCCGGCATCTCGTGGAGAGCGGCGCGGTAGAGGTGCTGACGCCCTTCCGCATCGGTGGCATCCATCTGGACGACGACGCCGGCCTGCGTGTCGTGGGCGAACATGCCGGGCAGGCTTCGGCCTTCACCGCGGACGAGCTGATCGTCGCCACCGGCTTCCGGCCGGAGCTGGGCATGCTGCGCGAGGTGCGCCTTTCGCTCGACCCCTGGCTGGAATGTGCCGAAGCCCTCGGCCCCTTGATCGATCCCAACCTGCATAGCTGCGGCACGGTGCGCCCGCATGGCGCCCGTGAGCTGGCCCATCCCGATCATGACTTCTTCATCGCAGGCATGAAGAGCTACGGCCGGGCGCCGACCTTCCTGCTCGCCACCGGCCACGAGCAGGTGCGGTCCATCGCGGCGGCCCTGGCCGGGGATATGGAAGCTGCGGCAAGGGTGGAGCTGGAGCTGCCCGAAACAGGCGTATGCAGCGCGCCAGCGCCTTCCACGACGCCGGGAGCCATCCCTGTCGCCCAAAGCTGCTGCGCGCCGCCCAAGCCGAAAATCAATGCCTGCTGCTCGACCAACAAGGCATCCGCGCCGGAGCCCGCCGAATGACGATCACCATCTACCACAACCCGGATTGCGGCACGTCACGGAACACGCTGGCCATGATCCGCAACAGCGGCACCGAGCCCACCGTCATAGAATACCTCAAGACGCCGCCGACGCGCCCGGAACTGATGGACCTGATCCGTCGCATGGGCCTCACCGTGCGCGCCCTTCTGCGGGAGAAGGGAACGCCATACGCGATGCTGGGCCTGGACGATGTCACCCTTACGGATGACCAGCTTGTGGACGCGATGATGGCGCATCCGATCCTGATCAACCGTCCTATCGTCGTGACGCCACTGGGCGTGAAGCTCTGCCGCCCATCCGAAGCGGTGCTCGACATCCTGCCCGATACGCAGCGCGGCGCCTTCGTGAAGGAGGATGGCGAGAAGGTCGTGGCCGCCTCGGGCCAGCGCCTCGCATGAGTGACGCGGCTATCGCGGCCAAGCCGGCCGCCATGGGCTTTTTCGAGCGGTATCTGACGCTCTGGGTCGCCCTCTGCATCGTCGTCGGTATCCTCCTCGGACAGGCGGTGCCGGGCGTCTTCCATGCCCTTGGCGCCATGACCTTGGCGGAGGTGAACCTGCCGGTCGCGGTGCTCGTCTGGCTGATGATTATTCCTATGCTGCTCAAGATCGATCTTGCTGCGCTCGGGAAGGTCGGCGCGCATTGGCGGGGGATGGCCGCGACGGTAGGAATCAACTGGCTGGTGAAGCCCTTCTCCATGGCGCTTCTCGGCTGGCTCTTCATCGGCACGCTCTTTCGTGCCTGGCTCCCGGCCGATCAGATTGACAGCTACATCGCCGGCCTGATCCTGCTGGCCGCCGCGCCCTGTACCGCCATGGTTTTCGTGTGGAGCAACCTCGTTGACGGCGAGCCTCACTTCACGCTCGGGCAGGTCGCCTTGAACGACATCATCATGATCGTGGCCTTCGCTCCGGTTGTCGGTCTGCTCCTCGGCCTGTCGGCCATCGTCGTGCCCTGGGACACACTGCTGCTCTCGGTCGGGCTCTACATCATCGTGCCGGTGGTCGTGGCGCAGCTCTGGCGCCGTGCGCTCCTGGCGCGCGGCGCGCTGGACAACACGTTGCGGAGGCTCGGCCCGTGGTCGCTCGTGGCCCTGCTCGCGACGCTGGTGCTGCTCTTCGGCTTCCAGGGCGAGCAGATCATCCGGCAACCGATGGTCATCATGCTGCTGGCCGTGCCGATCCTGATCCAGGTGTATTTCAACGCGGGGCTTGCCTACTGGCTCAATCGCAAGCTCGGCGTGGAATGGTGCGTCGCCGGACCTTCGGCATTGATCGGCGCCAGCAACTTCTTCGAGCTGGCGGTCGCGACGGCCATTGCGCTCTTCGGCTTTCAATCCGGTGCCGCGCTGGCGACGGTGGTGGGCGTGCTGGTGGAGGTGCCGGTCATGCTCTCGGTCGTCCATATCGTGCGCCGCTCGCGCGGCTGGTATGAGCGGGGCTGACCCATATGACGCAAAGGCGTGGCGTCATCGGCCGACCGCATGATCGACAAGCACGGCGGCGGGACGTATGGCGTTTCACCGCCCCGCTTGATGTCCAATCCTCGACCGTTTGGAGCATCGTTTCCGGCGGCCGGTAACGCCCTTTTAGGGTCGCCACCGGCCGGAAGCCGCGAGTCCGATTTTGGGAAGCTGGCGGCAGAACCGGACGTATCGCATGGTTTGGTCGACCGAGATCGGGGCGGTTTCTGCAGGCCGTCTCACGACCGCAATGAACCTGCCAAACGCTTCATTGTCCTGGGCCTGCGGTGGCGCTGACGAACCCCTCCGCTCCGCCGAGTCGAGGCGAGGCTAGCCGCGCGACGGGCCGGACCCCGTCGAAGCTGAGGGGCATCGCGACCAAACGCACCTCGGGGGTGTCGGGCACCTCCTGCACCATGCCGAGGGCAGTCGTCTGCTCGTGGCTGAGCACCTCAGGAATGCTCTGGATCGAGGCGCACGGGACGCCGGCTGCCTCCAGTAGCTCAGCCCATTCCGCACGCGGCCGCGCCCGGAGCTCGGCACTCACCAGCGCCTCAATCGCCTCGCGATTCGTCACCCGGTCGCTATTGGCGAGAAAACGCGGATCCAGAGCCCATTCCGGATGGCCGAGCACCTCCGCCAGCTTGCGGAACAGCCGGTCGCTGCCCGCCCCAATGATCAGCGGACCGTCGGCCGTCGGGAAGGCGCCGTAGGGTACAACCGACGCATGCTTGGAGCCTTCGCGTCGCGGCGGCGTGCCGGAGGCCAGGAAGTTGGAGGTCGCAATACTGGTCCAGGCGATGGCCGTCTCGAAGAGCGAGGTCTGCACCAGGCAGCCTTCGCCCGTGCGGGCGCGGCGCACGAGCGCGCCCAGCACACCGATCGCCGCCCACATGCCCGAGCCCAGGTCATTGATCGACGGGCCACAGCGAACCGGCGTTCCGTCGGCTTCACCCGTGATGCTCATGGGGCCGCCGAAGGCCTGTACCAGCAGTTCGTAGCCCGGCTGCCGCTTCATCGGGCCGAGATGCCCGAAGGCGCCGATATCGGCGTAGATCAACCGCGGGAAGCGCTCGCGCATCGCCTGCGGACCGATGCCGAGCTTCTCCGGCAGGCCAGGGCGGAGATTGTGGACAAAGACATCCGTTTCGCCCAGCAGCTCCAGCATGCGGGCGAGTCCCTCCGGCGACTTCAGGTCGAGGGCCACGCTGCGCTTGTTGCGGTTCATCTGGTGGAACAGGGCGGCATCGCCGTTCCAGAATGGCGGTCCCCAGCCTCGCGCGTCGTCCCCGCCCTCGGGTCGCTCGATCTTGAGGACCTCGGCGCCGAGGTCCGCAAGGATCTCCGCCGCATAGGGTGCGGCGAGGATCTGCCCGAGCTCCAGGACCCGGATGCCCGCGAGGAGCAACTACTTCTTCCTCGCCGCCTGATGGTCGAGGAATCGCTGCAGCAGTTCGCGCGGTTCGGCGACCTCGTGAGTCTCGGCGAAGATGTCGATGCCGCGCTGGACGGCCTGCTCGATCGGCAAGGTCTCCCAGGCGCGGATGAGCTTCTTCTGCAGCCGCATGCCGCGCACGCTGTTGGCCGCCAGCGAAGTCAGCCACTCGTCCACCGCGGTGTCCAGGTCAGCGAACGGCACGACACGCTCAATTAGGCCCCATTGCAGAGCTTCCTCGGCGGGAATCATGTCGCCGAGCAGCAGCATCTGCCGCGTGCGCCCCCATCCGATCAGCCCCGGGAAAAGGGCGGCCTCCACCACGGAGGGCATGCCGAAGCGCACTTCCGGCATGCCGAGCTTCGCGCCGGCGACGGCGACCCGCATGTCGCACGCCGCCATCACTTCGAGGCCGGCACCGAGGGTGAAGCCATTCACCCGGCCGATCACCGGGACGGGGCAGTCGCGCAGGCAGCGGCACGCCTCATGGACGCCGGTGATGAAGGCCCGGGCCGCACCGGGCTCCTCCAGCCTGGAGAGCTCGTTGATGTCGGCGCCGCCGATGAAGGCCTTCTCGCCCCAGCCGGTGACGACGATGCCCCGCAGATCGTCATCCTGACCGAGACGCTCGATGGCACTCACAAACTCGCGGATGACGGTGGAGTTGAGGGCATTCAGCTTCGCGCGGTTGTCGATGGTCACATGCGCGATGCCCGGGAATTCGGGGCGCGTCTCATAGCGGATATGAACGTGGGTGCCAGTGGACATCAGGGTGTTCGCTCCAAGGATATGGGGCGCGAGACAACCAGCTTTCGATCAGATGATCCAAGACTAGGATCTGCTGGCTGCCATAGGTTTAGTCTATGGCAGATCCCAGTCGCGCGTCCCAGCTTCCTGTGTCCACCAGCCCGGCCGCAACCCGTAGGATCGTCTCCTCCACGGCCCGGACGGCCCGCGTCTGCGGCACTTCCGCCTGGCCGCAGAGGAAGACCGAGCGCCGGAGCGCAGGCGAGACGATACGCGCGGCCGCAATCCGGCCTGCGGCCAGATCCTCCCGCACCGAGTTGCTGGAGAGCACCGCGTGGCCGACGCCGGCGGCGACCAGTTCCTTGATCTGCGGGATGGCGTCCACCTCCACCAGGGTGCGCAGCTCGATCCGGGCGCGCCGGGCGTAGTCGTTCAGAAGCTCGCGCAGGCTGTGCGGGCGGCCGGGGATGACGAGCGGCAGCTGCGCCAGGCGGGAAAAGCGCAATGGCTTCGGCGCGATCCCGCCCGCCCCATTCTCGAACGCGCCGGGCGGGCCGATAACAAGGAGCTCCTCGTCGAGCAGGCGTCGCGCCTTGAGCCCCACCGTGTCCGCCTCGCGGAAAACGAAGCCGGCATCGATCCGCCCCGTGCGCAACAGTTCGGGAATGTAGCCCGTGTTGCTCTCGCGCACGCTCAGCGAAACACGCGGCAGGCTGCGGAGCACCTCCTCCACAAGCGGTCGCGTCAGCACCATGGCCACGGACTGCGGGAAGCTGACGGTGACGCTGCCGATGGTCGCCGCGGCGTCGCCCAGCAGGTCGTCGCGGGCGAGCGTCAGTGCCCGGACGATCTGCCGCGCATGGCCGAGCAGCTTGGTGCCCGCCTCGGTCAGCACGACGCCGCGCGGGATGCGGTGGAGGAGCTGCGAGCCGAGCTCGCCCTCCAGGTTGCGGATCTGGGCGCTCAGCGCGGGTTGGGCGACGTGCAACCGCTCGGCCGCGCGGGAGATCGAGCCCTCCTCGGCGATCGCGATGAAGTAGCGGAGGATGCGGATGTCCATCAATCCATAATATCGAAGTATGGCAGCGATCACCAATAGGGCTTTGTGCTCTGGCTCCGGGACAGGCAGCTTCCCGGCAAAGACGGAGGAACGACATGAACGCCACGAGGCGCGGCCTGCTGGCCGCCGGCCTGCCCCTGCCCATCATTCGCGCCGCCCGCGCCCAGGACTGGCCCGCCGGCCGGACCATCCGCGTCCTGGTCGGCTATCCGGCGGGAGGTCCCACCGACCTCGTCGCCCGTCTCGTCGCCGCCGGGCTGCGCGACGCCATCGGCGCGCCCGTGATCGTGGAGAACCGCGGCGGAGCGAGTGGGAGCATCGGCGCCGTGGCGGCTGCGCGTGCCGAACCGGACGGCACCACCCTCTGGCTCGGGCCGGTGCAGACGCAGGTGCTGAATCCGCTGCTCATGCGCAACATCAGCTACGATCCGCTGAAGGATTTCGTCGGCATCGGCACGGTTGCGGCGCTGCCGAACGCGCTGGTGGTCAATCCGCGCACGCTGGATGTTCGCTCCGTGCAGGAGCTCATCGAGCGAGGCAAGCGTGAGCCAGGCGCCCTGACCTATGGGACCTATGGCGCGGGCAGCTCGCCGCACATGTTCGCCGTCCTGCTGCAGAAGATCGCTGGCTTCGAGGCGTTGCAGGTTCCCTATCAGGGCAGCGCTCCCGCTTCGACCGCGCTGCTGGCGGGTGACATCAGCTTCCTCTTCGACAACATCACGACGACCGTGGCGCAGGCGCAGGGCGGCCGGGTGCGCCCGCTGGCGGTGACCTCGCGCCGGCGCTCACCTGCGATGCCGAGCGTGCCGACCATGGAGGAGGCCGGCGTTCCCGGCTTCAACCTCAACTTCTGGTTTGCCCTTTACGCTCCCGTGCAGACTCCGGCGCCCATCGTCGCCCGGTTGCGGGAGGCCCTGGCCCGTGCGGTAGCCACGCCGGAATTCGCCCAGCAGCTGGCCGCGCGGGGCGCCGATCCGTTTGTGACGCCCGAGGCGGAGCTTCAATCATTCTTCGAATCGGAGGCGCGAAGCTGGGCCGCCCTCGTGCGGGATGCCGGCCTGCGGCCAGAGTAGGCCGGCTCGGCCATGACAACCCGATCGGCGCCTTTCAGGGGCCGAAAGCCAAATGGGCCGGCCTCAATCGGCCACTTCCGCCAGCGCGGCGGCCATATGCGCCGCGAACAGATCCACCAAAGCCAGCGTCTCGTCGCGCAGGGTCTCGCCGTGCCGGCGCACCAGGCAGATCTGCCGTTCCAGCGCCGGCTCGATGACCACGTTCACCTGCAGTTGCGCCAACGCGCCCCGCACCGCACCAATCGGCAACAGTGTGGCCCAACCGCCCGATTTCACCAGGCGGATCGTCGTGGCCAGGCTGTCGATCTCCGCGGCCGGCACGATGTCCAGCCCGGCCTGCGCGGCGCCGCGATCGAGGATCCAGCGCAGCCCGTGATGCCGCCCCGGCAGTGCGAGCCGCAAGCCCGCCGCTGTCCGCAGCGTCACCGGCCCGGGCGGCAGCAGCCCCGCCTCGGCCGCCGTCACCACGACCAGCTTCTCGCGCGTGATCGGTCGCACGACGAGGCCGGGCTGTACGGCGTCGTTGTCCACAAAGGCGCATTCGATGCTGGAATTCAGCACCATCCGCCGCAGCTCCTGGCTCAGCCCTTCCACGAGATGCAACTGGCGATTGGGGAAGCGCTGATTCCAGTCCGCGGCGCTGCGGGCGACCACATCGGCCAGCAGGCTCATCTCGTCCAGCGCGGGCACGCAGCCGGCGCGGACCTGCTCGCGCGGACGTGTCAGGTTGGGGCCGAGGCGCGCGAGGTCCTGCAGGAAGGCGGCGGCCGCCGGCGCGAGCGATTGACCAATGGCGGTGGGCGTGAGGCCGTGCGGATGGCGATGGAACAGGCGCTGCCCGAGCTCCGTCTCCAGATGGCGGAGGCGCAGCGTGGCCGCCGGCTGTGCGATGCCGAGCTCGCGGGCGGCGCGCGTGAGGCTCGCATGGCGCCAGGCGGCTTCGAAGGTATCGAGATGCTCGCGCTCGACCGCGACGTGCTGCGCCTCGGGCGCCGGAGCGCGTAGCGCAGCCGCGCCGATGTGGTCGTGAAAGGCCTTGGCCAGCGCGGCCTTCAGCATGTCGTCCCCCGCGCTGGTCAGGAGCTGCCAGCCGGGGCCGCCGGCCAGCGGCGGCAAAAGCGTCAGTTCCGCTTTGCTCTCGCGCAGCCAGCCCGGCAGCATCAGCGAGGGCAGCAGCACAGGCCGTCGCCAGGGCCGTGGCAGGTCGTCCAGCCGGTCGGGTGTGACGTCCAGCAGGACGGGAGCAAGGCCGCAGGCCCCCGCCTGGGCCATCGCGCCTTGCATGAATGAGGGCGGCAACTCCGGAATGCCGACGCTGCCGGTGCCATCGGATGGCCCGGCCAGCACCCATTGCTCGACCAAATCTACCGGCGCCTCGCTCGCTTCCAGCATGAAGCCGGATTGCGCCGCCCAGGCGCCCAGGCCGGGTGAGAAAGCGTGCAAATGCAGCCAGGGCCTCGATGGCGCGAGCTTCGCCGCGGCCTCGCTCACCGCGTCGCGCGCCGGGCTGCCGGGCCCCGCCAGGCGCAGGCCGACAGCGACGATCTCCAGCGGTCGCAAGGCTGGATCGTGGAGGCGTTGCAGGGCGCCTTCCAACTCGCCCAGGAGCTGCCGCGCGATCGGCTCGAACTGCCGTCCCGCCGCGGTCGGAACCAGCCCGCCCACATGCCGGTCGAAGAGTTTCGCGCCGAGCACGGCCTCCAGCGCCGAGATCTGCACGCTGAGTGTGGCAGGCGCGCGGCCCAGCCGCCGCGAGGTGGCCGACAAACTCCCCGTCTCGAAGGCTGCCAACGCGCAGCGCAACTGACGAAGAGTTGGCAGGGTCGGCATCAGCCTTCGCTCAATCTTATGGCCTTCGTCATGAAGCCATATTGGACGGTCGCCATCCCACTGCAACAGGCTTGCCACATCCAGACGGATGAGGACGGTCGATGGCACGCAACATCAAGGCCCAACGCGGCAACATCCTGCGCTGCAAGGGCTGGCGGCAGGAGAGCATCCTACGGATGCTGGAAAACAACCTCGAGAACGGCGAGGACCCCGAGAACCTCATCATCTACACCGGCGCCCGCGCCGCCCGGAGCTGGGAGGACTACGACCGCATCGTCGGCGCGTTGAAGGAGCTGGAGGCCGACGAGACGCTGGTCTGCCAGTCCGGCCGCGCCGTGGCCAAGTTCCGCTCGCACGACCGCGCGCCCCGCGTCGTCATGGCCAACGGCAATGTCCTGGGGCGCTGGGGCAACCCGGACCAGTTCTTCGAGCTGGAGCAGAAGGGCCTGACCGTCACCCCCGGCATGACCGCGGCGGCGTGGCAGTATATCGGCAGCCAGGGCATCCTCCAGGGCACCTACCAGTCCTTCGTCGGCGCCGGGCAGCAGTTTTTCGGCGGCGACCTGCGCGGGCGCATGATCCTCACCGCCGGCTGCGGCGGCATGGGCGGCGCGCAGCCGCTGGCCGGCAAGCTCGCGGGTGCCGCGACGCTGGTGGTCGAGCCTTCGCGCGCGAAGATCGAGCGGCGCATCGCCAGCGGGTATTGCGACCGCATCACCGAAAGCCTCGACGAGGCGCTGAACTGGATCCTCGACGCCAAGGCCAATCGCGTCGCGATCTCCGTTGGGCTCGTGGGCAATGCGGCCGAGGTGCATCCCGCGCTGCTGGCCCGCGACATCATCCCCGACGTCGTGACGGATCAGGTGAACACCGACCCCTATCGCGGCTACATCCCGGCCGGCATGACGCCGGAACAGGCGGCGCAACTGGCCGAGACCGACCAGGCCGAGCGCAAGCGCCGCGCCGAGGAGAGCCTCCTGGTCCATTCCCGCGCGATGCTGGAGTTCCGCCGGCGCGGCGCCATCGTCTTCGAATACGGGAACGGGCTGCGCCTGCGCGCCGCCGATCTCGGCGAGAAGGACATGCTCACGATGGAGAGCTTCGTGACCATGTTCATCCGTCCGCTCTTCTGCGACGGCTACGGGCCTTTCCGCTGGCTCGCCGTCTCGGGCGATCCGCAGGACATCGCGACGTGGATGGGATCATCGAGGAGACGTTCTCGCACAACCACTCGATCAACCAGTGGATCGCACTCGCTCGCGAGCATGTTCACTTCACCGGCCTGCCGGCGCGCATCGGCTGGCTCGGCCATGGCGAGCGCAGCCTGCTCGCCACCAAGGTCAACGAGGCCGTGGCAGCCGGGCGCACCAAAGGGCCCATCGCCTTTACCCGTGACCATCTGGACGCGGGCTCCGTGGCCAATCCGTTCCGCGAGAGCGAGAAAATGCAGGACGGCTCGGAGGCCATCTCCGACTGGCCGATCCTCAACGCGCTGCTGGCCTGCGCCAATGGCGCGGACCTCGTGGCCGTGCATTCGCGCGGCGGTTATTCGAACCAATCCGCCGGGCAGACCACGGTGGCCGACGGCAATCCGCTTTCGGCCGAGCGGCTGCGCGCGGTGCTGGATGGCGACACGGGCATCGGCATCATGCGCCACGCCGAGGCGGGCTATGAGCGCGCGCTGACCAACAAGGCCCATTACGGGCTGGGCTTCGCCTGATGTACGTCCTCCACGACAGCAAGCTCTCCGGCAATGCGTGGAAGGTGCGCATCCTCCTCTCGCAGCTCGGCCTGCCCTTTCGGCGCGTGACCTACGTGCTCCCCGAAGGGAAGACCCGGCTGCCCGAATATCTCGCGAAGAATCCCGTGGGCAAGGTGCCCATGCTGGAGCTGCCCTCCGGCGAGGCGCTCTTCGAGAGCAACGCCATGCTCTACCACCTCGCCGACGGCACGCCCTACCTGCCCGATGGGCTGGACCGCGCCCGCGTCCTGCAATGGATGCTCTTCGACCAGTCGGAGGCACTGAAGGCCCTGGCCGGCGCGCGCTTCTGGATCGGCATCGCGAAGCAGCCGGAGAAGAAGGAGCGCGAGATCCCCGAATGGCATGCCGCCGGCCACAAGGCGCTCGGCATCCTCGACGGGCACCTCGCCGCCCGCGATTTCCTCGTGGCGAACCGCTACACGATCGCCGACCTCGCGAACTTCCCCTACGTCTCCATGGCGCATCAGGGCGATTTCGAGATGTCGCGCTTCCCCAACGTGCTCGCCTGGATCGAGCGCGTGAAGGCGCAGCCGGGCTTCGTGCCCCTCGTCCCGGACGAACCCAGCAAGACGGAAGCCGCCTGATGCCCGTGAAGATGGATCTGGAGGCGCTGGAAGGCGCCATCCTCGGCGGCCTTGTGCTGTCGGCCGGCGGCAGCGGCATGAAGCGCGCCGAGCGCAATCGCCGCATCGGCGAGCAGGCGCTGGATTACGGCCCGCTCTCCATGGTGACGCTGGACGAGCTGTCGGACGACGCCGGCATCATCGTCGCGACCGGCGTCGGCGCGCCTGGCTATGCCAAGGCCATCACCTCGATGCGCGACAGTGTGAAGTCCGCCGAGATGCTGATCGCGGCGACCGGCGGCAAGCTGCCGGCCGGCGTCATGCCCGGCCACGTTCCGGGGCTGATGGCCTGGATGCAGGCGGCGGTGCTCGGCATCCCGCTGGTGGATGCGGCGACCAACGGGCGCGGCCATCCCACGGTGAAGATGGGTGGCATGGGCCTCGCCTCGATGCCCCATGTCCAGGTGACGCAGGCCGGCTGCGGCGGCGCGCCGGATGACCGGGTGGAGATCGTGGTCACGGGCAACATGTCCAAGACCTCGACCATCATGCGCGCGGCCTCGGTGCAGAACGGCGGCAGCATCTATGCGACGCGCGGGCCCTTCGCGGCGAGCTTCGTGCGCAAGGGCGGCGCGCCCGGTGCGATGAGCTTCGCCACCGGGCTCGGTCGCGCCATGCTGGACAAGCCGGCGAGCTTCGCCCGCGTGGAGGCCGCCGCCGCCTTCCTCTCGGGCGAGGTGCTGGTCACCGGCCGCGTTGAACTCAACGACGTGCATTACGAAGGCGGCTTCGACGTCGGCCGCGTCGTCATCAAGGGCGATGGGGGCACCATCACGCTGCATATCTACAACGAGTACATGGCGGCCGACCGCGATGGCGTGCGCGTGCGCACCTTCCCCGACATGATGGGCTCCTTCGACCCCGCGACGGGCGCGCCAATCGCCATCAACGAGATGCCGGTGGGACGCGACGTCGCGATCGTCTCCGGTCCGAACACCGCCTATCCGGTGGGCGCCGGGGCGCGTGACCCGGCCGTGTTCCCGGAGGTGGAGGAGAAGCTGGGCGTGAAGCTTTCGCCCTGACGAGAGGCCTTGGGAGGAAACGGGCGGCAGACCCGAAAGGAGTGACGACGATGCACATGGCGATCCCCGTCCAGCGCCCGCAGGCGCCGCGATGCTGTCGCACCGTCGCGCACTCCCTTTCCCTTCTGACCTCTTCCGGAGAATCCCGATGAACCGTCGCCAGTTTCTCGCAGGCGCCGCCGCCGCGCCGCTGCTGTCCGCCCCCGCCTATGCGCAGGGCGCCACCAAGATCCTGCGCGTCATCCCGGCCGCCAACCTCACCAGCCTCGATCCCATCTGGACGACTGCGCCGGCGACCAAGAACCACGGCTACCTGATCTACGACCAGATCGCCGCGGTGGACGCCCAGTTCATCCCGCGTCCGCAGATGGCCGAGGGCTGGGAGATCAGCGATGACGGTCGCACCTGGGTCTTCACCCTCCGCCAGCCGCTCCGATTCCATGACGGCGAGCCGGTGCGCAGCGCCGACTGCGTGGCCTCCATCAAGCGCTGGTGGGTGCGCGACGTCTTCGGCCAGGTGCTGGCCCAGCACACCGACACGCTCGAGGTGGTGGACGATCGCCGTTTCCGCTTCAAACTGAAAAAGCCCTTCCCGATGGTCGCGGCGGCGCTCGGGAAATCCAACTCCTCGCAGTGCTTCATCATGCCGGAGCGCGTCGCGCAGACCGATCCCGGCCGGCAGATCACCGACACGACCGGCAGCGGCCCCTTCCGCTTCAACCGCGACGAATGGGTGGCGGGCGTGAAGTCCACCTATAGCAGGCACGAGGGCTATGCGCCGCGCAGCGAGCCGGTCAGCAGCATCGCCGGCGGCCGCATCCCCAAGGTGGACCGCGTGGAGTGGACCGTCATCCCCGACCCCGCGACCGCCGCCGGCGCGATGCGCGCGGGCGAGCAGGACTACTGGGACCAGCCCATCCACGATCTGCTGCCCATGCTCCGGCGCGACCGCAACATCGTCGTCGAGCCGCGCGACCGATCGGGCACCTATGCGATGCTGCGCTTCAACCAGCTCCACCCCCCTTCGACAATCCGGCGATCCGCCAGGCCGTGGCCATGGCCGTGGACCAGTCGCAATACATGCAGGCCGTGGCCGGCAATGAGCCCGGCGCCTGGGGCACCTGCGAGGGCTTCTTCGCCTGCTCCGGCCCGATGGCGAGCGAAGCGGGCAATGCGGTGCTGAAGACCAAGAGCGTGGATCGCGCGCGCGCCGCCCTGCAGGCCGCCGGCTACAAGGGCGAGAAGGTCGTCATCATCGTCGCGACCGACAATGCGCCCATCACGGCCGTCAGCGAGGTCACGGCCGATCTGCTGCGGCGGATGGGCATGAACATCGAATATGTCGCGACCGACTGGGGCTCCATGCTCCAGCGCCGCAACAGCCGCGAGCCGGTGGAGCGCGGCGGCTGGAGCATCTTCCACACGCTGTGGAATGGCGCTGACATCCTGAGCCCGGCGGTGAACACCTTGGTCCGCGCCAATGGCGCGCAGGCCTGGTTCGGCTGGCCCACCGACCCAGCGCTGGAGGAGCTTCGCACGGCCTGGTTCGAGGCCTCGGACCCCGCGCGGCAGCAGGCGATCGCCGCGCAGCTCCAGGAAAACGCCTTCCGATCGCTGCCTTATGTCCCGCTCGGCTTCTACGTGCAGTCGGCGGCGTGGCGGCGGAACGTCACGGGGGTCTTTCCCGTGCCGACCACCGTCTACTGGAACATCGACAAGGCGGGCTGAGCTCTTTGTGGCGTTTCGCGGCGGATCGACGATGTCGGCCTGCCGCGCCCGTTGGGCCGCGCGCGGAGGCTCAGGCCGCGACCCGCGGCGGCGGGCGCATCAGCAGGATCCCCACCAGCAGCGCCGGCGCCCCGCACACAAAGAATCCGAGGCCGTGGCTGCCGGTGAGGTAGAGCAGCACCGAATAGACCAGCGGCAGCAGCAATCCGCCGATCTGGCCGAAGGACAGCACCCCGCCCGTCGCCATGCCGCGCATGCCCGGCGGGGCGAGCCGCGACGCCTCCGCCAGCAGCACCCCGTGCCAGGACATGGCGGTGGCGCTCAGGCAGGAGGCGACGAAGCCGATCAGCAGCACCGGCCAATGCGGCCCATAGAGTCCCGTGAAGGCCGTGCTGGCCGCCATGCCGAGCGAGAGCGCGCCCATCATGCGGCGCGGCGAGACAGAGGTGCTGCCCAGCCATCCCCAGAGGATGCGGCAGGGTACCGCGATGAACATCGCCACGGAAAACACCAGCCCCGCCAGCGCCAGGCTGTGGCCGAGC
>NZ_CBDDFJ010000040.1:0-21959 GCF_965227005.1 Roseococcus sp. | reverse complement strand
CGCTCCACCGCGCTTTCCAGCACCGTGACGGGGGAGAGGGTGCCGGCGGCGAAGCGCTGGACCATCTCCAGCGCCGAAAGGGAATGGGTTTCAACCACGGCGGATACTCCAGAAAGTGGCAAAGCCGTCCAGCATGCCGGTCAGGTTGGATTTATAGGCGGTCGGCTGCTGGTACTGGCCCAGGGGGTAATAGGGCGCGTCCTGCACGGCCTGGCGTTGCAGGTCGCGGCAGATGGACTGCTGCGCGGCCTCGTCCGGCGCGTCGAACCACGCCTGCCGCAGCGTCTCGATGCGCGGGCTGTCCGGCCAGCCGAACCAGCCGCCGGCGCCCTGGGCGCGCAGGATGAAGTGGCCGCCGGGATTCAGCAGGTCGCTGCCGACCACGGCGGTGAAGAAGACGCTCCAGCCGCCCCTGTCCACGCTCTCGCGGTTCGACCGCCGCGGGGTCATGCTGGCCCAGTCGATGCTCTGCACCTCGACGTTCAGGCCGCATTTCCGCATCTGGTCGGCGCAGATCAGCGCCATGGTGTTGATGCTGGGGAAGTCGGCCGGCGCCAGCACCACCACGCGCTCGCTTTTGTAGCCGGCGGCGAGGATCTCCCGCTTCACCTTCTCGTAGTCGCGCGGGCCTTTCAGCACCTCCAGCCCGGCATCGCTGGCCATGGGCGTGTTCGGGCAGAACACACCGACGCCGTCCTGATAAAGCGAGGGCTCGTTGCCGACGATGCCCTGCATGACCGAGGCCTGGTCCAGCCCGCCCCAGAAGGCGCGGCGGATGGCCGGATTGTTGAAGGGGGGCTGCGTGTGGTTGGCGCGCATGACGCCGATCCACCCGGTCCGGTCCGTCACCGCGACGCGGATGCCGCGGCGGGCGCGTAGGGCGGGCAGCAGGTCGAGCGATGCGTTCTCCCACCAATCCTGCTCGCCGGTCATCAGCGCGGCCGAGGCGGTGGAGGCGTCGGGCAGGGTGGTCCATTCGACGCGGTCGAAATGCGTCACCTTGGGGCCGGCGGTCCAGTCGGGCGTGCCGGTCTCTCGGGGCGCGTAACGGTCGAAGCGTTCGTAGACGTTGAGGGCGCCCTGCAGGCGCTCTCCGGCCAGATAGCGATAGGGGCCGCTGCCGACCATCTCGGTGATCGGCCTGTTGGGGTCCGAACTGGCGATCCGCTCCGGCATCATCGCGCACATCGGCGCCGCCGTCTTGCCCATGGCGTAGGCCAATAGCGGGAAGGGCTTCTTCAACCGGAAGCGGATGGTGCGGTCATCGGGCGCGGAGAGCTCGTCCGTCGCTTCCATGACGGCGGCGCCCAGCGCGTCCTTCAGCATCCAGCGGCGGATCGAGGCCACGCAATCGCGTGCCAGCACCTTCTCGCCATCATGCCAGAGCAGGCCGTCGCGCAGCGTGATGTCCCACTGGCGGCCATCGGCGCCGACGACATGGCCGGAGGCCATCTGCGGCTGGGGGGCGAAGTTGCCGTCCAGGCCATACAGCGTGTCGAAGACCATGTAGCCGTGGTTCCGCGTCACGTAGAAGGACGCGAAGGTTGGATCGAGAATGGCGAGGTCGACCTGCGGCACGAAGCGCAGCACGCGGGCGGGCGCGGCCCGCACGGGCGGCGCGGCCAGCGTGGCGGCACCGCCCGCGGCCAGGAATTCACGGCGGCGGATCATGCGAGCGTTTCCTTTTCCGGCAGCGCGGATGCTGCCTCCGGCCAGGGGAAGGGCGTGGGGTCGGCGAAGCGGCGGACGACGTTCTCCATCAGCCGCGCCAGCAGGTTCTGGTAGTTGTCGATGGGCAGGGCGCCGATGAAGGACATCGAGCCGACGGAGAAGACCGCGCCGCCCCCCGCGCTTTCGAAGAAGGTGATGTCGGAGCGGACGACATCCTCGCGCGCGCCAGGCCATTCCTGGGTCAGGCGGTCCTCATTCGCGGGTTCGAAGCTCGGGTGCTGCGGCAGGCCCACGGCCAGTACCAGCGCGTGGGAAGGGGTGCCGAGGCCGCGGTCCGTGCGGTCGATCTCGTGGCCGGCGGCCCCGCCGCCCATCAGCCCCCGCTCGCCGAAGCTGGCGCCGGGCGCGGCCTCCTCCAGCCCCTGCCGCATGAAGGCGAGGCGCGGGTCCCGGATGGTTGCGGTGAAGCGGTAAGGCTCCGCGCGGTAGTCGCCCTGGGAGGTGAAGCCGACGCCGACCAGCGCCTGGGGCGGCTTGCCCAGCCGCCGCCACAGCCCGCCATAGCTGCCGTCGAAGGCGTGGTAGCCCTCGCCGGGCTCGGCGGCCCAGGTGCGGATGCCGCCTTCCGCGCGGCGAAGTTCCACCGCCCAGGTCTCGCCTTGGAACGGGACGATCTTCCAGTAGAAGCCGTTGCCGCCGAGATAGAGGAAGCGGCCGCCGCCCTCGATGAAGGCGGCGATGGCGGCGCGCGTTTCCTCCGTGTGGTATTCCGGGTGCTGGCCGGTCAGCACGGCGTTGTAGCGGCCCAGCAGCCCGACCCCCTCGGCATGCACGTCGTGGTCGGTGATGACCTCGCAGGGGATGCCGCGCCGGTCGAGCCAGTCCAGCAGATAGGTGTCGGCGGCCAGCCAATAGGTGCCGGAGCCTTCCGGGCTTTCGTCCAGCCGGTGGATCTGGTTCACCCGCTTGTCCAGCATGGGCCGGCGCATCGAGGTGATGGTGACGCCGCTGCCATCTGCATGGGTGTTGTAGGCGGAGAGACCGTATTCCGGGTGCCGGTCGGCGGTTTCCGTCAGCGCACCCCAGGCGCGGGCACGGGGAGCGACCGCCGCCGTCACCGCCTGGCGCGGATACTGGCCATAGACCTGGTAGGTCAGTGTCGGCAGCAGCAGCGCGACAGGCGCCTGCGCCCCGGCCTCGGCGGCGCGCACCACGAAGGGGATGTTGTCGCGCCCTTCCGAGGTCTCCAGGTGCAGGGCGTAGAGGCCGCTCGGCCATTCCGGCGGGATGGCGAGGGAGAGCGAGGGCGACCAGCCCAGATCCCCCACGTCATCCGCGTGGAAGTGGATGGCGGCGTATTCCTCCGGCGCATCGGTCCAGCGATGGTGCCGGCCGGACCAGGCGGCGCCGGTCACGGCCCGGGTCGGCAGGTTCTCCAACTGGCCATGGAAGCCATGCGGGCCGAGATCGGCGATGCGATCGGTGCCGATGCCTTCCGCGAAATCCCACAGGGCGCGCAGGGCGGGCGGATCGCCGCGCCCGCCCTGCGCGTCCAGCAAAGCTTCGGCCGGCAAGGCGCCGTCATAAAGGGCGGGCCGCTCCAGCCTGCCGTTGAAATGCGCCGTGCGCTCCAGCGTCGCCGCCAGCATCATCCGCCCCGCGCCGAGCCGGGGGAGGGCGCCTTTCGCTTCCGCCTGCGCGAACTGCGGCGCGGGCCTGTAGGGCAAGGCGCGCGGCCGGCAGGCGAGGCGGAGGCCCCCGGCGGCGGCATCCAGGACCAGTGCGGCATCGGCCCAGCCTTCGTCCAGGCAGAGGCCGGTCTCCGCTTGCAGCAGGCCGGTGTCGGAGGCCAGCTCCGCCCGCAGGCGCCGCTGCTCGATCCACAGCCGCAGGCTGGCATTCTCACCCTGCCAGTGGAGCAGGGTTTGCGGGCCGGGGGCGGATAGCAGGGTTGGCCGCAACGTCAGCGCCAGCGAGACGCTGCCGCCGAGATCGAGGCGCGGCACCAGGGCGCGGGAGCCGGGAAGCACCGGCTGCTCGACGCCCGCATGGGGGCCGTCGATATCGCAGGGCGTGGCGACATCGCGGTAGCCGGGTCCCTTCGGGTTGGGGTCCCCGCAGAAAATCCTGGCCAGCCGGGCGTGGTAAGGAACGCCACCCCGGCTGCTGATCATGAAACGGATGATCTCGCCGGGCCTGACGCTCCAGCGGTCCACATAGCCGGTAATCGGAAGCATCTCAGGGCTTCTCGATGTTCCAATAGGTGATCACGGGCGAATCGAGCACGCCGCGCAGGTTGCCGCGATAGGCGATGGGGGCGTCGAACTCGCCGAGCGGGATGTAGGGGCGCACCGCCTCCAGCCGCGTCTGCAACCGCTGCGTCACCGCCAGGCGCGCCGGCTCGTCCGGTGCGTCCACGAAGGCCTGGCGCAGGGCTTCCGTCTCGTCGTCGCAAGGCCAGCCCATCCAGTTGCTGCCGTCGCAGACCATGTTGGTGCCGACATTGGTCATCGGGTTGCTGGCGGTGATGCCGGAAGAGTAGGTAATCTGCAGGTTCCAGCCGCCGGAGGCGGGCGGCCCCTTCTGGTTCTGCCGGCTCGCCATCGTGCCCCAGTCGGTCCAGACGACGTCCAGGTTCACCCCGGCGCGGCGCAGCCCGTCGATCATCACCTCGCTCATCTGCCCGATGGGGGCGAGCTCCTTGGTGGCCACCACCGTCAGCGGCTCGCCGCGATAGCCCGCTTCGGCAAGCAGGGCCCTGGCACGTTCGATATTGGGTGGCGGAAGGGCTGCCTGGACCTGGCCGTAGGGCCCGCCGCAGATGTAGTAGGCGCCGCACCGATGCCAGCGGTTGGGATCGCCCACCACGGCGGACATGTAGTCGCTCTGGTCCGCCAGCAGAGCGAGGGCCTGCCGGGCGCGCGGATCGTTGAAGGGCGGCAGTAGCGCGTTCGGCCGCATGATGCCCTGGTTGTTCAGCTGGTTGATCTTGCGGACGGTGATGGCCCGGTTGCGCTCCAGCGCCGGCAGCAGGTCCAGCAGCGGCGCTTCCACCAGATCGACCTCGCCGGCCTGCAAGGCGGAGACAGCGGTGCTGGCATCGGGCATCACATGCCATTCCACGCGGTCCACCTTCACCACGCGGCCGCCCGCGAGGCCGTCCGGCGGCTCGGCGCGCGGCTGATAATCCGCGTTGCGCAGGAAGACGGCGCGGGAGCCGGAGACGCGCGACGCGTGATCGAAGCGGAAAGGCCCGCTGCCGATGGCGGTGCTGACGGGCCTGGACGGGTCGCCCGCCAGGTCCGCCGCGCGCATGATGGCGGGGATCTGGCCGACCGCGGAACCCAGCGCCCAGGGCAGGAACGCCGCCGGCCTCGTCAGCCGGATATGGAAGACGGTGGCATCCACCGGATCGATGCCGGCGACATAGGTGGCCAGCTTCTGCCCCAGCACGTCCCGCGTCATCCATCGCCTCAGCGAGGCGGCGACGTCGACAGGGGTGACGGGGGAGCCGTCGTGGAAGCGCAGCCCTGGCCGCAGGGCGAAGGTCCAGCTCAGCTGGTCGGGCGCCACGCTCCACCGCTCCACCATCTGGGGCTGCGGCTGGAGCTTGGAGTCCCAGGAGAACAGCGTCTCGTAGACCATGAGGCTGTACAGGCGGGTGATGATCACCGCCGAATACATGGGGTCCAGCACCGCCAGATCGGCGCTGGGCACGACCCGGAGGATGCGCTCCCGCGCCTGGGCGACTCCCTCCGTAAGCGGTGCCGTGGTCAGCATGGCTGCCGTCAGACACAGCGAAGCCTCACGCCGTCGCATATTAACCACCATCCCGCATCCGCTCCTTGGCCGGTTCTGCGCGGGTCTCCGCGCTTCAACCTGTTCCTGACGGATTGCAGACCCTTGCCGGCGACGGCACAAACGATATTAACTGAGGCGGTTCGCAGTTTTCATCGCACGGGAGGCCGCGTCGGATGCGCCGCAAGCTTCCTTCGATCATGGCTCTTCAGGCCTTCGAGGCCTCCGCACGCCTGCAAAGCTTTACCGAGGCGGGGCGCGAATGCTTCCTGACCTCCGGGGCGATCAGCCGGCAGGTGCGCATCCTGGAAATGGAACTCGGCATCGTCCTGTTCCAGCGCCAACCCGGCAGGCTGGTGCTCAGCCGTGCGGGAGCGACCTATCTGGAAGAGATCAGGGAAGCACTGATCGGGATCGAGCAGGCCGGCCTGCGCATCGCGCGCCAGGATGGGGAGGAGGGGCGGCTTCTGAGCGTTGCCACGCCTCCCGGCTTCGGGGCGCGCTGGCTGATGCCGCGCTATCCGGATTTCGCCACGCAGCATCCGGACATCCCGATCAGATTCTACACGCGGACGGAGCCGGTCGATTTCGACAAGCACGGTTGCGACGCCGCCATCTACTGCGGCGCAACGCCGACTGCGGGAGCGCAATCCGACTGGCTGACATCCGAGGAGCAGGTTGCCGTCTGTTCCCCCTCGATGCGTCCTCTGGAAGGAATGGCCGTTGGCGAGGCGCTGAAGCGGTACAAGCTGTTTCCCCACATGGACCGTCCGGCGGCCTGGGATGAATGGCTCGAGGAACTGGGCTTGGACGAGGCCGGTTTGCAGCGAGGGCCGGTCTTCGAGCAGATGCACATGATGATCGGTGCCGCCATGTCCGGTCTCGGCATGGCACTGGTGCCGCGCTACATGGTGAACCACGAACTTGCCGCGGGGCTTCTGATCGAACCTTTCGCCCAGCCTGTGTCGAACCGCTGCGACTACTGGCTGATCTATCCGGCCTCGACCGGCCGGATGCCATCCTTGCAGATATTCCGGACATGGTTGCTGAGCCAGGCCAGGACCGGCACGGCCGGAGCGCTTCCGCACGAGGCCGTGCTGCCGCGCCCCTAGCATGGCGCGCCCTGAATAGCCGGCGCTCTCCCCTGGGCATCCGGCGGCTTACCGACTAGGACGGCATCGACCGGCTGGACCGATGGCCCGTTCGGATCTCGCGGCGGAGCCACTCCATGAATGCACGCGACATCGAGGTCTTCTGCGAGATCATGCGCAGCAACTCCCTGAGCCTCGCGGCCAAGGTGCTGAACGTCTCGCAGCCCGCTCTCTCGCAAGCCCTCCGGCATTGCGAGGATCGCATCGGCTATGCGTTGTTCCGCCGCCATGCGGGACGCCTGACACCCACGGCGGAGGCGACGGCGCTTTGGCCGGAAGCCGAGCGCCTGTTCCATGAACTGCGCAGCTTTCGCAGCCTGACGCGCGACCTCGGCGGCCGGCAGGGCGGCCTGCTGCGGCTTGGCACCACCTCGTCGCTCGGCGTGTCGCTGGTGCCGAAGGCCGTGGCGCAGCTCCGGCGGGAATGGCGCCTGGCGCGCATCTCGGTGAACCTGATGCCGGTGCGGGAACTGGGCGAGGCATTGCTGGCGCGCCGGCTGGATGTCGGCCTGGCGCTGACCTCCGTGGAGGTGCCGGGGCTGGAATATATGCAGCTTGGCCGCGTGCCCTGCATCGTGCTGCTGCCGGAGGACCATCCCCTGGCCGCGCAGCCCACGCTGGGCCCGGCGCAGCTCGCCGGCCTGCCCGAGATCGGCTTCGGCGGCTGGCAGGATTTCGGCCGCAGCCTGGACCTCGCCTTCGCCGGCGAAGGCATCGAGCGCCGCATCGCGGTGGAGATCGGCAGCACCGTCGGCGCCGTCGCCATGGTGCGCGAGGGCATCGGCTTCGCGATCGTCGATGGCTTCGCCCGCGGCGTGCTGCCGCCGGGCGTCGTGGCGCGGCCTTTCCTACCCCGGGTCGAGCGCGAGGTGGTGCTGCTGCGCAGTCGCATGCTCGGCAATCCGGAGATGGTGGACCGGCTTTCCGAGATCATGCGGGCGCTCTGCCAGGCGGAGGCGCCGCCCGGCTGAAGTTCCGGCGAAGGCGCTCAATCCAGCCGCGCGCCGCTGGCCCGCACGATCGGCAGCCAGTAGCGGATCTCCTCCTGCAGGAATTCGGCGAAGCGCGCCGGCGTGTAGCCGGGCATCGGCGGCAGGCCGAGGTCGCGGTCGAGCCGCAGGGCCACCGTGGGGTCCGTCAGCGCGGTCTCCACCGCCGCCGCCAGGCGATCGACGATTGGCGTCGGCGTATTGGCGGGCGCGAACAGGCCGAACCAGGAATAGGCGCGGTAACCCGGCAGCCCGGCCTCCGCGCTGGTCGGCACGTCGGGCAGCACGGAGGAACGTTCCGGTGTGGCCATCACCAGCGCCCGGATCGTTCCGGCATCATGGTGCGGCTTGATCAGGCCGGGAACATCCGCGGTGAAATGCACCACGCCGGCCAGCAGGTCGTTGAACACCGGGCCGCTGCCGCGATAGGGAATGTGCAGCGCATGCGTGCCGGTCAGCTGCAGGAAGGCGACGGTGGAGATGTGGCCCGAGGCGCCGTTGCCGGCGCTGCCATATTGGTAGCGGCCCGGATTGGCCTTCAGCAGCGTGATGAATTCCTGCAGCGTGGACACGCCCAGGCTGGACTGCACGGCGATGCCGATCGGCGCCATCACGACGGGGGCAACCGGCACGAAGTCCTTCACCGCATCATAGGGCAGCCGGCTGTAGAGCCCCTGCGCCAGCACCAGGTTGGAGACCGAGGCCATGACGAAGGTGTAGCCATCCGGTGCCGACTTGGCGACGAAGTCGGCGCCGGTCGTCCCGCCGGCGCCGGGGCGGTTCTCCACCACCACGGGCTGGCCAAGCACCTCGCTCAGCTTCTGCGCCACGACGCGCGCGCTGCCATCGGTCGCGCCGCCGGCGGCGAAAGGTACCACGATGCGCACGGGGCGGGTCGGCCAGGCTGGCTGCGCGGCCACCGTCTGGGACAGGGCGGGCACGGCGAGCGCGGCCGCGAGAACGCGGCGACGCGACGGCGAGTTGAAACGTTGCATGGTCAGGTCTTTCCTTTTCGGGGAGGCCGGTTCGGGCGGGGCGGCGGGCTCATGCCCGCTTCGATGGATTGGACTTCCTGCGTCAGCAGGGTGAGCCACGCCTGGCGATGGGCGGGCTCCAGCCGGGCGGTGATGAAGTTGATCGCGATCGCCGCCGTCACGTCGCGCCCGGCGGGGCGGATCGGCATGGCGATCACCGAAAGCCCCTGGATCAGCGAGCCATTGGCCAGCATGTAGCCCTGCTCCCGAATGCCGGCGAGGCTGGCGCGGACGGCCTTCGCGGTGGTGCCGTATTCGCGGTAGCGCGGGGCATTGGCCGCCAGGATGGCCTCGACCTCCGCTTCCGGCTGGCAGGCGAGGATGGCCAGGCTGCCGGAGCCGATGCCCAGCGGCAGCAGGCCGCCGGTGCCCTGGGTCAGGCTGTCGATGACGTAGCTGCCTTCCTGCCGGTCCACGACGACGGCGTTCAGGCCGCTGCGGACGATGAGGAATGTGGTTTCCCGCGTTTCGGCGGCGATGCGCAGCAATGCGGGCCGGCAGAGCCGCCGCAGCCCGCTGCCATCCGCCGCGCGCCCCGCCAGCGCGATCAGCCGGGTCCCGAGCCGGTGGCGGCGCGTCGCGTCCTCGCGCTCGACCCAGCCATGCTGTTCCAGTGCGGCCAGCAGCCGGTGCACGGTGGACGCCGAGAGGCCAAGGCCGGCGGCAAGCCGGGAAAGCTGTTCGCCGCCATCGCCAGCCTCTCCCAGCCGGCCCAGCAGTCGCACGACGCGGTCCAGCACCTGGATGCCGGAGGCGGCGGCCGTTTCGGGCGGCGTGTCGGAATGATCCATTGCGGAGTCCATGGGGCGAGATTTATCACTATAATTCCACAGGATGGAAGTTAGACATTTTTCTTTCCAATCTATAGAAATTATCTCATTGCGATGACGCGGCAGGAGATGGCTTTGCAGTTGGTGCGACTGGTCGATCAGGACCGTCCCGAGATCCGCTTCACCTTCGAGGGCCGCGGAATGACCGCCTACCAGGGCGACACGCTGCTCACCGCCATCCTGGCCGGGGGCGAAACCTTCCTGCGGGACAGCGAATTCGGCGATGGACCCCGCGCCGGCTTCTGCCTGATGGGCGCCTGCCATGATTGCCGCGTTCTGCTGGACGGCAGCGGCCGGGTCCGCGCCTGCACCACGCTGCTGCAACCCGGCATGCGGCTGCGCCGCGCATGAAGGTCGCGGTGGTCGGAGCAGGGCCGGCGGGCGTGCGCGCCGTGGCGCAGCTGGTGTCCGCGGGGTTGCGCCCCGTCTGGATCGACGAGGCGCGGGATGGCGGCGGACGTATCTACCAGCGCCCGCCCGCCGGCTTCACCCGCACGCCGAAGGCGCTCTACGGGCTGGAGGGCGGGCGTGCCGCCGCGCTGCATGCGACGCTGGATGCCCTGAAACCGCAGGTCGATTGGCGGCCGGAGACGCTGGTCTGGAACATCCAGGCCGGCCGGCTCGACACCATCCGGGATGGCGAGGTCGGGGAAGTTCTCTTCGACGCCGCCATCCTGTGCACCGGCGCGATGGACCGGGTGATCCCTTTCCCGGGCTGGACCCTGCCGGGTGTCACCGCCATGGGCGCGGCGCAGATCGCGCTGAAGGCGCAGGGCTGCGCCATCGGCCGCCGGGTCGCCTTCGTCGGCAGCGGCCCGCTGCTGTGGCTCGTGGCCTACCAGTACATGAAGGCCGGTGCCGGCGTCGCCGCCGTGATCGACACGACGCCGTGGCACGGCAAGCTGCACGCGCTGGGCGGGCTGCGCGACGGCGCGGCGACGCTCGCGAAGGGGGCCTGGTACGTCGCCCGTCTGCGTGCCGCCGGCATCTTCGTCCGCGAGGGCGCGACGCCGCTCGCCATCGAGGGGGAGGGCGGCGTCACGGGCCTGCGCTGGCGCGACGCGGCCGGCGCGGAGCATCGCCTGGCCTGCGATGCCGTCGCGATCGGATGGGGGGTGCGGCCCGAGAGCCAGCTCGCCGATCTCGCCGGGGTGCCGATGCGCTTCGACGTCCCGTCGCATCTGTGGGTGCCGGAGCGCGATGCCGCCGGGCGCACCGCGGTGCCGGGCATCTACCTCGCCGGCGACGGCGCGGGTATCGGCGGCGCCGATGTCGCCGAACTGGCCGGAGCGCGCGGGGCGCTCGCCCTGCTGGAGGATGCGGGCCAGCCCGCCGACGCGGCCCTGGCCCGCTTGATCGACCGACGCCTGCGCGCGCAGGCGCGTTTCCGGGCGGCGCTGGACCGCGCCTTCCCGTTTCCCGCGCGTCTCGCCGCCGCGATGCCCGACGAGACCATCCTGTGCCGCTGCGAGGCGGTGCGGGCCGGGGAGCTGCGCCAGGCCGCGCGCGCCGATGTGGCGACCGGCGCCGCGCCCGAGGTGAACCGCGCCAAGGCCTTCACCCGCATCGGCATGGGCCGTTGCCAGGGCCGCATCTGCGGTGCGGCGGCGGCGGAGGTGTTGGCGGATGCGCTGGGCTGCAGCGTGGCGCAGGTCGGCCGGCTGCGCGGCCAGGCGCCTGTAAAACCGCTGCCCATGCCGGCGTCGGCGCCATGAGCCGCCCCGTGCAGGAGACCGAGGTCCTCGTCATCGGCGGCGGCGGCGCGGGCTGTTCCACGGCGCTGCATCTCGCGCTGCGCGGGGCGCGGGTGGTGCTGCTGGAGCGCGGGCTGGTCGGCTCGCAGGCCTCCGGCGCGAATTACGGCGGCGTGCGCCAGCAGGGCCGCCACCCGGCGGAACTGCCGATCGCCAGGCGCTCGCACGCCATCTGGCAGGACCTGCCGCGATTGCTGGGCACGGATTGCGAGTTCGTCGCCACCGGCCATCTGAAGCTCGCCCGCAGTGCGGCGGAGGAAGCGGATCTCGTGGCCTATCTGGACGTGGCGCGCGACCACCAGCTTCCGGTGCGCTTCCTCGACCGGGTGGCGCTGCGCCGGGACTATCCCTGGCTCGGCCCGGCCATCGTCGCGGCATCCTTCGCGCCGGAGGATGGCTCGGCCAATCCGCGCCTGCTCTCCCCGGCGCTCGCCCAGGCGGCCCGCGCGGCGGGGGCCACGATCCGCGAGCAGATCCGCGTCACCGCCTGCCGGCATGAGCAAGGCCGCTTCGTGGTGGAGGCCGGCGACGAGGTCTTCCGCGCCGACGCGCTGGTCAACACGGCGGGCTTCTGGGGCGGCCAGGTGGCGGAATGGTTCGGCGAGCCCGTGCCGGTGCGGCCGCACACGCCCAACATGGGCGTCACCGAGCCGATCCCATACTTCATCCGCCCCAATATCGGCGTGGCGGGCGGCGGCATCTACCTGCGCCAGATCCCGCGCGGCAATGTCATCTTCGGCGGCGGCCGGGGCGCCGGCGACCCCACGGTACCGTTTTCCCGCGCCACGCCGGAAGCGACGCTGGCGGCGATGCGCAAGGCGGTGGAGATCGTGCCCGCGCTGGCCGGCGTCTCCGTCATTCGCAGCTGGAGCGGCATTGACGGCATGATGCCGGACGGCATCCCGGTGGTCGGCCCCAGCAGCACCACGCCCGGCCTGGTCCACGCCTTCGGCTTTTCCGGCCATGGCTTCCAGCTTGGCCCGGCCATCGGCGCCATCCTCAGCGAGCTGGTGCTGGATGGCCGCAGCGACGTGCCGCTGGAGGGGCTTTCCATCCGGCGCTTCCTGACCGGGATGACGTCCCCATAAGCCAGCCTTATGCGCGACGCCGAATTCATCGGCTGGCTCGACCGGGGCACATGGTCGATCCTCCGCGCAATGTGACGGAAAGACAGTAGATGGCTTGGCGCATTGGCGTGGATATCGGTGGCACCTTCGCGGATTTCGTCGCGCTGGAGACCACTACGGGACGGCTCGAGACCCTGAAGGTGCTGACCACGCCGGCGGAACCCGGCCAGGACGTGGCCATCGGCCTGCGCCGGCTGGCGACGGAGGGGCTGGTGCCGGCCGAGATCGAGCGCTTCGTGCATGGCACCACCGTCGGCGTGAACACCATCATCCAGCGTCGCGGCGCGAAGCTGGCGCTGTTCACCACCGCCGGCTTCACGGACATGCTGGAACTGGCCCGGCTGCGCATGCCGGACCCCTATAGCCTGTTCTGCGAACGCCCGGCGCCCTTGGTGCCGCGCGAATCCGTCTTCGGCATCACTGAGCGCATGGATGCCGAGGGCCGCACGCTGACGCCGCCCGACCGCGCGTCCGTCGCCGCCGCGCTGGATGATGCGCTGGCGCAAGGCTGCGAGGGCGTCGTGGTGTCCTTCCTGCATGCCTGGCGCAATGCCGCGCATGAGGATGCGGTCGCGGCCCTGATCGGCGAGATCGCGCCACAGCTCTTTGTCTTCCGCGGCAGCGAGGTCTGGCCCGCGATCCGCGAGTATGAGCGCACCACCACCTCCGTGCTGAATGCCTATGTGCATCCGCGCATCGCCGGCTACCTGGAGCGCGTGCAGGGCCAGCTCACGGCGGCGGGCATCGCCGCGCCGCTGCTGCTCACCACCTCTGCCGGCGGCACCATGACGGCGCGGCGCGGGCGGCGGGATTGCGTCGGGATGCTGTTGTCGGGCACCGCTTCCGGCGTCGTCGGCGCTGGCGTCGTGGCGCGCGCGGCGGGCGAAAGACTGGTCCTGACGCTGGATATCGGCGGCACCAGCGCGGATGTCGCGCTGCTGGCCGATGGCGTGCCCTCCTTCGGCAGCGGCCAGGCGATCGGCGAGTTCCCGCTTGCGATTCCGACCGTGGCCGTCATCTCCTCCGGCCAGGGCGGCGGCTCCATGGCGCGGGTCGATGCGCAGGGCGTGCTGCAGGTCGGCCCGGAAAGCGCCGGTTCCACCCCCGGCCCCGCCTGCTTCGGGCGCGGCGGCACGCAGTTCACGGTGACGGATGCTGCGCTGCTGTGCGGCATCCTCGGCCAGGGGCAGCTCGGCTTCGGCGCCATCGCCCCCGATCGCGCACTGGCCGAAGCCGCGGCGCGGCCGATCGCCGATCGCCTTGGGCTCGATGTGCCGACGGTGGCGGAGGGCGTGCTGCGCGTCGCCATCAGCGGGATGCTGGTGGAGATCGACAAGCTGCTGGCACGTGCCGGCGCGCATGCCAGCGAGCTGACCCTGATGCCCTTCGGCGGCGCCGGTCCGATGCTGGGCGCGCTGCTGGCCGAAGCGGCGGGCATCCGCCGCGTGCTGGTGCCGGCCGTGCCGGGCACGCTCTGCGCGCTCGGCGCGCTGGCCGCCGATCTGCGCCGCGACACCATGCGAAGCCTGCTGCTGCCGCTGAGCGGGTCCGCGCTGCCCCTGCTGCGCAAGACCTTCGACGCACTGGCCACGGAGGCGAGGACGACGCTGGACGAGATGGGCGGCGAGGGCGCCTCCGACATCAGCCTCGGCGCCGACCTTCGTTACCAGGGCCAGTCCTTCGAGGTGCCGGTTCCGCTGCCCGCCACCTGGAGGGAGCACGGCACCGCCGCCGATCTCGCCGCGCTGTTCCACGCCGCGCACAAGGACGCCTTCGGCCATTGCGACCTGCAGGCGCCGGTGGAAGTGGTCAGCCTGCGCGCCGCCGCACTGCGCCGCGCGCCCCCCCTGCCGGTCCGCGACGACCCTGTGGTCGAGGCCGAGGCGATGCCGGAGACGATGATCTCGCTGCGGCTGGCGGGCGCCTGGCGGCCGGCGGGCCTGTATCGGCGCGAGGCGCTGAGCGCCGGCATGCGCCTCACCGGCCCGGCCGTCGTCACACAATCCGATTGCACCGTGCTGGTCCCCGCCGGCTGGCAGGTGTGCGCCGATGCCCAGGGCAACCTCGTGATGGAGACGATCTGATGCGTACCGACCCCATCACGCTGCAGGTGCTGCGCAACCATTGCCGGGCCGCGGCGGAGAGCATGGCCACGACGCTCTACCGCACCGCGCACTCCACCTTCGTCAAGGAGACGGAGGATTTTACCGTCCAGTTCCTGGATGCGCAGGGCAAGACCTGCGCGGTGCCGCTGGATCTCGGCGCGACGTGGTATCCCGGCGTGGATTACGAGGCGGCGATCGGCTTGGTGCCCGGCGGCTATGCGCCCGGCGACATCGCCATGACGAACGACCCGTATTCGGGTTACCTCGCCACGCATTCGCCCGACACCAACATGTGGAAGCCCGTGTTCCACGAGGGGCGCATCATCGCCTTCGCGGGCGGGCATATCCACAACGTGGATGTCGGCGGCGCCGTGCCGACGAGCCTGTCGCGCACGCTGACGGAGGTGCATCAGGAAGGCATCCGCGTGCCCCCCTCCAAGCTGTATCAGGAGGGCGTGCTGGACGAGAAGCTGCTGCGCGTCATCCTGGCCAATGTCCGCGTGCCCGAGCAGAACTGGGGCGACCTGAAGGCGCTGATCGCCTCGGTGAACACCGGTGAGCGCCGCATCCTCGACCTGGTGCGCCGCTTCGGGGTGGAGACGCTGGTCGACGGCATGGCCGACCTGCTGGACTACGGCGAAGCGCAGGCGCGCGCCGTGCTGGCTGGCCTGCCGGATGGCGAATACGCCTTCGCCGATTATTGCGACGAGGATGGCCCGGATGGAGACCCGCTGCGGCTGAAGCTGACGCTGCGGATTGCGGGCGATTCCGCCGTGCTGGATTTCACCGGCACCGATCCGCAGACGCTGTCCTCGATGAACGTGCCGACCGGCGGGCATGAGCGGCATTCGCTGGTGATGGTCGGCGTCTACTACGTGCTGTCGGCGCTCAGCCCGAAGATCATGCTCAATTTCGGCACGACGCGGCCCTTCACCTGCATCCTGCCGGAAGGCAGCGTGGTGAACCCCCAGCACCCCGCCGCCGTCGGCATGCGCAGCCTGACCTGCGCGCGGCTGCGCAGCCTGGTCTTCGGCGCCTTCGTGCAAGCCGCGCCGGAGCGGCTGCCGGCGGCGCCCGCCGGTTCCTCCTCCATCATCAACATCTCAGGCGAGAACCGGCGCACGGGGCGGCGTTCCATCGTGGCGGTGGCGCCCATCGTCGGCGGCGGCGGTGGCATGCCGCATCGCGACGGCACGGATGGCTCCGGCGCCGATGCCGCCTATCTGAAGAACAGCCCCATCGAGATCACCGAGTCCGAAGCGCCGGTGCGCGTGCTGCGCTATGGGCTGATGCCCGATAGCGGTGGCGCCGGGGCGCATCGCGGCGGCCTTGCCACCGTGCTGGAGTTCACCACGGATGCGCCGGACGCCGTGGTCACGGCGCGCAATCGCGACCGTTCCGTGTTCCAGCCCTGGGGCACGCTCGGCGGCAGGCCAGGCGCCGCCAGCACCTTCACGCTGAACCCCGGCACGCTGGCGGAGCATGACCTGCGCAACACGGACCTGTTCAACCTGCCGCCGGGCGCGGTGGTGCGCATCGTCTCACCGGGCGGTGGCGGACGCGGCGCCCCCTGCACCCGTGCGGCCGGAGCCGTGCTCGCCGACGTGCGGTCGGGGCGGCTGACGCCGGGGGCGGCGGAACGCGACTACGGCGTCGTCATCCGCGACGCCCAGGTGGACGAGCAGGCCACGGCCAGCCTCCGCTCGGCGCAGCCAGGCCGGGGCAGCCAGCGCTTCGACTTCGGTCCGGCACGGCTGGCGCATGAGCGGGTCTGGACGGAGCAGGCCTATGGCGCCCTGCACGAGATGCTGGCGAAGCTGCCGGTGAGCTGGCGGGCCCGCTCGAAGAAATCCGTCTTCGCCGCGCTGCGCGCCGATCCGGACGCGACGCCGGCGGAGGTTATCGCCCGCCTTCAGGACTGAAGCTCCGTCGGGCGTCGGCACGCGAAGCGGATGCTCCGGCTGAACCCTGAGGTGTCTGCGGCCTATCGCGCGGGCTGAAGCTCCCGCTCGCCCGGCGCCCCCTGGCGCCGAGTTTTCGCGGCGGGATGCGTCGCGGGCAGCCGCGCGCGCCCAGGTCCGTAGAGCTTCTCGCGCAGGGTGCCCGGCGCGTAGCTCTGCTTGAATCGGCCGCGGCGCTGCAGCTCGGGCACCACCAGCGTGCCGAAATCCTCGAAGCCTCCGGGCATCAGCGCGTAGCTGAGGTTGAGCCCGTCCACACCGGATTCCTCGACCCAGCGCTCGATCGCATCCGCCACCTGCCCGGGCGAGCCGACGAAGACCGGGCCACGCCCGCCGATCGCCACATGCTCCGCGATCTCGCGCAGGGTCCAGACGCGGTTCGGGTCGGCGCGGGTGAAGACCTCCAGCGCCGAGTGGATCCCGGCCTGCTGCTCCTGATGCCGCACCGGCTCGTCCAGCGAAAAGCGCGAGAAATCGATGCCCGTCCAGGCGGAATAGAGGACGAGCGCGCCCTCCACATCGACGTAGCGGCGGTAGTCGGCGAGCTTGGCCTGCGCCTCCTCTTCCGTGCGGCCGACGATGGTGGTGGCGAGCGAGAAGAAGAGCAGCTCGGCCGGGTCGCGGCCGTTCTCCGCGGCGCGCCGGCGCGTGTCGGCGATGGCCGGCGCGAGCGCCCCCGCCGTCGGGCCGCTGATGAAGATGCACTCGGCATGCTGCGCGGCGAAGGCGCGGCCACGGCCGGAAGCCCCCGCCTGGTAGAGCACCGGCGTGCGCTGCGGCGAGGGCTCGGCGAGGAAGACCGCATCGGTCGAGAATCGCTTCCCGCTTCGGTGCACGCGATGGACCTTGGCGGGATCGACGAAGATGCCGCGCGCCTTGTCGCGCAGCACGGCGTCTTCCTCCCAGCTGCCCTCCCAGAGCTCGTAGACCAGGTCGAGATATTCGTCGGCGACGTCGTAGCGCTCGTCATGCGCGATCAGCTCGGCGCCCACCGCCCGCGCGCCGCTTGCCGAGTGGCCGGTGACGATGTTCCAGCCGATGCGGCCCTTGGTGAAATGGTCCAGCGTCGTCATGCGCCGGGCGAAGGCATAGGGCGGTTCCTGGATGGCGTTGCTGGTGACGCCGAAGCCCAGATGCTCCGTCACCAGCGCCATGGCCGAGACCGAGAGCAGCGGGTCGTTCTTCGGCACGTGGATGCCGCCGCGCAGCGCGCCGTCCAGCGTCCCGCCATAGACGTCGTTGGTGCCGAGGCTGTCGGCGGTGAAGATGCCGTCGAAAAGCCCGCGCTCCAGGGTGCGGGCGAGGTCGGTCCAGAACTCCAGCCGGTTGTAGTCGGCCGAGCGGTCCTGCGGATGGCGCCAGAGGCCCGGCGTCTGATGGACCGGGCTTTGGAGCGCGAAGGCGTTGACGCGGATCTGCTTGGGCATGGGCGCCTCCTATCGGGTCGCAGGCTGAACGGGCCGGACCCCAGTTAGGCGAACGATCTCATCCCAGCGCAAGAGCCCGAGCGGATCAAGGCACCGAAGTCCACGCGGCCTCGACAGGCACAAGGCGGCATCAGCGATCGATCGCGGCCAGCAGCCGTTCGGCCAGCCGGAGATGCGGCCGATCCAGCATCTTGCCGTCCATCCGCAGCACGCCCGCATCGCCGCCCTGCGCGAAGGCGGCGACCACGCGGCGCGCCCAGTCGAGCTCCTCCGGCGCGGGGGTGAAGACGGCATTCACGATCTCCACATGCTTGGGGTGGATCACCGCCTTCGCGCCGAAACCGTCGCGCCGGGCTTCGCGCGCATCGGCCTCCAGCCCCGCCAGATCCTCGATGTCCACATGCACCGTGTCGATCGCCGTCACGCCCGCCGCCGCCGCCGCCGCGAGGCAGAGGTCGCGCGCCAGGCGGAAGGGCGAGAGCCATTGCCCGTTCAGGCGGTTGGCCACGGCGCCGATCGAGGCGGACAGGTCCTCCGCGCCCCACATCAGGCCCGACAGGCGTGGCCCGGCCTGCGCATAGGAGCCGAGGCCGAAGAGAGAGGCCGCCGTCTCCGTCGCGATGGCCATGACGCGCGTGCTGCCCGGTGCGATTCCGGACGCCGCCTCGAAGGCGTCGAGCCACATCGAGACCTGCCGCACCTGGCCGGCATCGGCGCATTTGGGCAGGGTGATGCCGTCGGGTCGTGCCGGCATCACCGCCGCGAGGTCGGCCAGGGTCATGCCCGTGTCCAGCGCGTTCACGCGCACATAGCGCTGCTGCCTACCGCGGGGGGCGGCCAGCATGCCGGCCGTGATGCGCCGCGCCTCGGGTTTCTGGGCGAGGCCGACACTGTCCTCCAGGTCGAGGATGAGGCCGTCCGCCGGGCCTTCGGAGGCCCGCGCGAATTTCCGCTCGCTGTCGCCCGGAACGAAGAGGATGGAGCGCATCAGGCCGCCGCCGGCCGCTTGTGCATCAGCCCGGTGCGCCGGCAGCTCGCCACCACCTCGCCGCGCTGGTTCAGGCATTCATGCTCGAACTCCACCAGCCCCGCGGTGGGGCGTGACTTGCTTTCGCGCGTGGCGACGATCCTGGTGCGCGCGCGCAGCGTGTCGCCGTGGAAGACCGGCTTGGGGAAGCGCACATCGGTCATGCCGAGATTGCCGATGGTGGTGCCGAGCGTGGTATCGGAGACCGACATGCCGATCATGATGCCGAGGGTATAGAGGCTGTTGAACAGCCGCTGTCCCCATTCGGTTTCGGCGGCGAAATGCGCGTCGATGTGCAGCGGCTGCGGATTCATCGTCATCAGGCTGAACATGGTGTTGTCCATTTCCGTGACGGTGCGCGTCAGGGCATGTTCGAAGACCTGCCCCTCATGGAATTCCTCGAAATACAGTCCGGCCATTGCCGCTTCTCCCTATGATTTTTCCCGCCGTGCGGGGCGGTGACCCAGCTGGCGGGATAGCTCGCGCCCGGCCTGCCGGACCTCGCGCGAAAGGCTTGCAAGCTTGGGCTGCGCGCGTGCGAGCGGCGCCGCCAACATGACGGCCGCGATGATCGCGCCATGTGCGTCGAAAACGGGCGCGGCGATGCCGGCCACGCCCTCGGTCGATTCTCCCAGCGAGAGCGCGTAACCCCGCTCGCGCGTCTCCGCCACGATGCGACGCAGGCTGCGACGGTCGGTGACGCTGGTGCTCGTGAGTGCCGGCAGCCGCGCCTTTCGGAGGAATTCCTCAGGCCAGGGGGGCGGCGAAAAGGCCAGCATCAGCCGGCCCGAGGCGGTGCAGTGGATCGGCCGGCGGTCGCCCACCGTGGCGGCGAAGCGCAGCGCCGTGCGGGCCTCTACCTTGTCGGTATAGACCATGGCGCTGCGGTCGGGCGTGAGCACGGCGATCATGGCGGATTCGCCGCTGGATTCCGCCAGGCGCTCCAGCGCCGCGCGCCCCGCGACGCCGAGCCCGCCTTCCTGCTGCCGCGCCAGGATGGCGCGTGCGAGGCTGGTGCTCTCCGGCCCCAGATGCCACAGCCCCCCGGCCTGGATCGCATAGCCCTCCAGCGCGAGCCCGCGCAGCAGGCCGAGCAGCGTCGTCTTGGGCACCTCCATCGCCGGGGCGAGCGCGGCCAGCGAGGCGCCCTGCGGCGCGGCCGCGAGGCGGTCCAGCACCTGCAGCACGCGCGCGACGGAGCGCGGGCCGCTGCCGCGGGGGAGAAGCCCGCCGTCCATTATTGCGGCTCGATGCCCGCGATCCGAACGCGCTCGCCCCAGGCGACGAGCTGGTCGCGCAGATACTGCGAAAATTGCTCGGGCGTCTGGGTGAAGGGCAGGAAGCCGAGTTGGCGCAGCCGCGCCACGGTGGCGGGTTGGCGCAGCGCGGTGTTCATCGCCTGGTTCATGCGCGCGATGATCGGTGCGGGCGTGCCGAGCGGGGCCGAGATGCCGAACCAGACGTTCATGTCGAAGCCCGGCACGACGGTGGCAGCCGGCGGCACCTCGGGCGCGAGCGGCGTCGGGTCCTTGGCGGATTGCGCGATGGCGCGCACCCGTCCGGCCTGGGTCTGGGCGAGGCCGTTCGCGAAGTCGGTGAAGGTGGCGTCGATGCGGCCGGCGGAGACGTCGGTCAGCGCCTCGGCGCCGCCGCGATAGGGCACGCCGGTCAGCCGCACGCCGGCGGTGCGGGCCAGCACCTCGGTCATGATCTGGCTGCTGGCATTGCCGTAGCTGTAGGTCAGCCCGTTCGGATTTTCCCGCGCGCGATCGAGGAAGCCCTTGAGGTCGCGGTCCGGAGCGCCGGGCGGCACGACGAGGAGATAGGGCGCCTCAGCCAAAGCGCCGATATGGGCGAAGTCCTTCACCGGATCGAAGGGCATCCGCCTCAGGATGTGCGGATTGACCGAGGCCGCGCTCACGCTGATGACGACCAGCGTGTTGCCGTCCGGCGCGGCCTGCGCCACCGCCTGCGTGCCGACGATTCCGTTGCCGCCCGCGCGGTTGTCGATGATGACGGGCTGCCCGAGCTCCTGCCCGAGCGGCTCGGCGACGACACGCGCCAGCACGTCGGTGAGACTGCCCGCGGGAAAGGCGACCACGAGGCGGATCGGCCTTTCCGGCCACTCCGCCCGTGCGCCGCGCGGCAAGAGCAGCAGCCCCGGCGTCGCGAGCATCGCGCGGCGCGGAATCGAAAGCGAAATTTCAGACGTCATCCCGTTTCTCCCGTTTTCTTGTCGTTCTTATATTCGAACAAATCCTAGAAAATCCGAATGACGCCGTCAATCTATTTGGTTGACACGTCCCGGCGTCCTTCCCATCCTTCCCGGAACATCACGGGGAAACATTCATGGACTTCGCGCTCACGCCCGAGCAGGCCGAGATCCGCGAGCAGATGCTGAAGATCTGCGCAGGATTCGGAGACGAGTACTGGCTGCGCAAGGACCGCGAAGGCACCTTCCCCGAGGAGTTCCACACCGCGATGGCGCAGGGCGGATGGCTCGGCATCGCCATGCCGCAGGAATATGGCGGCGGCGGCCTGGGCATCACCGAAGCCGCGATCATGATGCAGGCTATCGCGGAATCCGGCGCCTGCATGTCCGGCGCCTCGGCCATCCACATGAACATCTTCGGGCTCAATCCGGTGATCGTCTTCGGCACCGAGGAGCAGAAGCGCCGCGCGCTGCCGCCGCTCATCGCGGGCCAGGACAAGCCCTGTTTCGCGGTGACGGAGCCCGATGTCGGCCTCAACACGACCCAGCTCAAGACGCGCGCCGAGCGCCGCGGCGACCGCTACGTCGTGACCGGCCAGAAGATGTGGATTAGCACCGCGCAGGTGGCGACGAAGATGCTGCTGCTGGCGCGCACCACGCCTCTGGACCAGGTGAAGCGCAAGACCGAAGGGCTCTCGCTCTTCTACACGACGCTCGACCGCAGCCGCGTCGAGGTGCGGCTGATCGAGAAGATGGGCCGCCACGCCGTGGATTCGAACATGCTCTTCTTCGACGGGCTGGAAATCCCGGTCGAGGATCGCATCGGCGAGGAGGGTCAGGGCTTCCGCTACATCCTGCACGGGATGAATCCCG
>NZ_CBDDFJ010000039.1:0-67705 GCF_965227005.1 Roseococcus sp. | reverse complement strand
TGGGCCCGCCAAAGGCGAATTCATGCGTGGCGAGCTTGCCCAGCATCACGACGCCGGCCTCGCGCCATTTCGTGACCGTGAAGGCGTCGGTCTCGGGCATATGGCCCTGCATCTGCGCGGAATGGCCGGTCGTGGCGATGCCGGCCGTCGTGTAGATGTCCTTGTGACCGATGGGGATGCCATCGAGCTTCCCTTTCAGCGTTCCCGCCATCTGCCGCGCCTCGGCGGCCCGGGCATCGGCCAGCGCGCGCTCCTCGGTGACGAGGATGAAGGCGCCGAGCTCGCCGTTGCGGGCGGCGATTCGGGCGAGGCAGTCGCGCGTCAGCTCGACGGGCGAGACCTTCTTAGCCGCGATAAGGGATGCGGCCTCCGCGATGGTCGGGATCATGCGCCGTCTCGCGCGGCGAAGGTGAAGGCCGGCTCGGCCGCGAGCGGCATCGGCGGGTCGCGCAACATCGCGAGCATCTCCATGAGCTTGGCGTGCGCTTGGCGCAGATCCTCCGCCTCGGCGGGCGGCAGCATCACGCCGGTTTGCGCGAGAAGCGTGGCGAAACTTTCGGGGGAAAGCGGTTCGACCATGGAACGTCCTAAGCTGTTTGGAGAAAATACTTTGCCACGCTTGCGGGCCGAGCAAAGCGGAGGCTAGCCTCCGGGCAAGAAAATATCTTCGGGAGTAGAGAGCGGGCCATGAAAGTTGGCGACGCCATTGCGAAAATCATGAAGCTGGAGGGGATCGAAGTCCTCACCGGCTATCCGGTTAACCATCTGATCGAGAATTGCGCGGCGATCGATATTCGCCCGGTCATGGTGCGCCAGGAGCGCATCGGTCTGCACATGGCGGATGCCATCAGCCGCGTGACGAGCGCGAAGCAACTCGGCGCCTTCTGCATGCAGCACGGCCCGGGCGCCGAGAACGCCTATGGCGGCGTCGCGCAGTGCTTCGGCGAGAGCATCCCGGTGCTGGTGCTTCCGATGGGCTATCCGCGCCGCATCGCGCATGTGCCGCCGAACTACAACAGCTCCGTGCAGATGCGCGGCATCACCAAAATCCGCCGAGCCGATCATGAGCGCGGCGGAGGTGCCCAACATCATGCGGCGCGCCTTCGCGCGGCTGCGCAACGGCCGCGGCGGCCCGGTGATCGTCGAGATTCCGACGGATATGTTCAACGAGGAGATGCCCGCCGACTGGAGCTACACCCCCGTCGTCGTCACGCGCTCGGGACCCGACCCGATCGACGTGAAGCGCGCTGCCGAGATGCTCGCCAAGGCGCGTCGTCCGGTGATCTATGCGGGCACGGGCGTGCATTGGGCCAAGGCCTGGCCGCAGCTGAAGGAGCTCGCGGAACTGCTCGCCGCGGCGGTGACGTCGAGCCTCGGCGGCAAGTCCTCCTTCCCCGAGGACCATCCGCTGGCACTGGGCTCGGGCGGTCTCGCTATCCCCAAGCCGGTGCGGCACTTCCTCGACAATGCGGACGTGATCTTCGGCATCGGCTGCTCCTTCACCGAGACCAATTTCGGCGTGAAGATGCCGAAAGGCCCCAAGATCATCCATTCCACGCTGGATCCGGATCACCTGGAGAAGGACCAGCATTGCGACATCGGCCTCGTCGGCGATGCCGCGCTGGTGCTGGACGCCCTGCTCGCCGAGCTGAAGGGCATGATCAAGGAGGCGCGTCCGCACAAGCCCGTGCAGGACGAGATCGAGACGATCCGCGCGAGCTGGCTCGCCGAATGGGCGCCCAAGCGCGACTGCAATGACTCGCCGCTCAACCCCTATCGCGTGCTGCGCGACCTGTGGCGCACGGTGGATGTCGACAACACGATCATCACGCATGACGCCGGCTCGCCGCGCGATCAGCTCTCGCCCTTCTGGGTGGCGCGCACGCCCCTCTCCTACCTGGGCTGGGGCAAGACCACGCAGCTCGGCTACGGGCTCGGCCTCGCGATGGGCGCCAAGCTCGCCGCGCCGGACAAGCTCTGCATCAACGTCCTGGGGCGATGCGGCCATCGGCTTCACCGGCATGGACTTCGAGACGGCGGTGCGCGAGCGCATTCCCCCATCATGTCGATCCTGCTGAACAACTTCTCCATGGCGATCGAGCTCAAGGTCATGCCGATCAGCACGGAGAAGTTCCGCAGCACCGATATCAGCGGCGACTATGCCGCCATGGCCCGTGCCTTCGGCGGCTATGGCGAGCGTGTGGAGAAGGTGGAGGACATCATCCCCGCCATCCAGCGCGGCATTGCCAAGACCAAGGAAGGTATCCCCGTTCTCCTGGAGTTCATCACCTCCAAGAGAGACGCAGGTGTCGAGGCTCTGATGGCAACGGTCGGCATCAACCAGGTCCGGAAGTCCTTCGGCAGCACGACCGTGCTGCACGGCGTCTCCGTCGACATCGAGGACGGCGAATTCGTCGTCCTCGTCGGTCCCTCTGGCTGCGGCAAGTCCACCTTGCTGCGCATGCTTGCCGGCCTTGAAAATATCACGGGCGGCGAGATCTCCATCGGCGGGCGGGTGGTCAACACCGTGCCGCCGAAGGATCGCGATATCGCGATGGTCTTCCAGAACTACGCGCTCTATCCGCACATGACGGTCTTCGACAACATGGCCTTCTCCATGAAGCTGGCCAAGGCGTCGAAGGACGTGATGCAGACCGAGGTGCAGCGCGCCGCGCGCATCCTTGGGCTGGAGCAGCTGCTGGATCGCTATCCGCGGCAGCTTTCCGGCGGGCAGCGCCAGCGCGTCGCCATGGGGCGCGCCATCGTGCGCGACCCGCAGGTCTTCCTCTTCGACGAGCCGCTCTCCAACCTCGATGCGAAGCTGCGCGTGCAGATGCGCTCCGAGATCAAGGAGCTGCACCAGCGCCTGCGCGTCACCACCGTCTACGTGACGCATGACCAGATCGAGGCCATGACCATGGCCGACAAGATCGTGGTGATGGAGTACGGCCATATCCGCCAGGCCGGCCCCCCGCTGGAGCTCTATGACAGGCCCGCGAACGTCTTCGTGGCCGGCTTCATCGGCAGCCCCGCGATGAACCTGCTCGACGGACGCATCGAGAACGGTGCCTTCCTCACGCCCGATGGCACGAGCTGGCCGCTGCCGCCCATCCAGGAAGCGCGGCCCGGCCCGGCCATCTACGGCATCCGGCCGGAGCATTTCCGCCTCGCCGGCGACGGCATGCCCGCGCGCGTGACCCTGGTCGAGCCCATGGGCAGCGAGACGCAGGTGATGATGCGCATCGGCGATACCGCCGTGAACGGCGTCTTCCGCGAACGCATCTCGGCCAAGCCGGGTGACACCATGCCGGTGCTGCCCGCTTCCGCGAGCGCGCATCTCTTCGACAAGGCCACGGGCGAACGCATGTAAGACGGCCCGGACTGAACACAGGGAGGAAAACAAAAAAATGGCTTACCTCATCAAGCGACGCGATCTCGCCGGCATCGGCGCAGGAACGATGCTCGCCGGCACCGCCGCCGCGCAAAGCAATATCCCGACCCAGCCCGCCACGCCGCCCCGGCTGCCTATCGAGAGCGGCGCCACCTTGCGCATGCTGCGCCCCGTCCGGTTCGTGCAGCCCGACGAAGAGGTGTTCCGCGCCAATTGCGCGCGCTTCACGCAGCAGACCGGCGTGCAGGTGCGCGTGGACTTCGTGGGCTGGGAGGACATCAACCAGCAGACCGCCGTCACCGGCAATACCGGCGCCGGCCCCGATCTCATCATCGGCTTCGGCGATGCCCCACACGTCTACGCCGACAAGCTGGTCGAGCTGACCGACGTCGCCGAATATCTCGGCACCAAGTATGGCGGCTGGAAGACCCTCGCCCAGCGCTACGGCAAGCGGCACGGCACCAACAACTGGATCGGCCTGCCCTTCGGCGCTTCGGGCGGCCCGCTCGTCTGGCGCAAATCCGCGCTGAATGAGGTCGGTTTCCAGGCGCCGCCGGAGGACCACGCCAATTACCTGCGCCTCTGCCAGGCGCTGAAGCGCGCCAACAAGCCCGCGGGTTTCGCGCTCGGCAATGCGGTGGGCGACGGCAACGGCTTCGCCAACTGGCTGATCTGGTCCTTCGGCGGCAAGCTCGTGAACGAGGACGGCACACCGGGAATCAACAGCCGCGAGACCATCGCCGCGCTGAACTACCTGAAGGAGCTCTATCCGACCTTCATCCCCGGTACGATCGCCTGGAACGACATCAGCAACAACCGCGCCTATGCGTCGAACGAGCTCTTCCTCACGGCGAACGGCGTGTCGCTCTACTTCTCGCTGAAGAACGACCCGGCGACCGCGCCCATCGCGGCCGACACCGAGCACACGCTGCTGCCGAAGGGGCTCGCCACCACCTCGCCCATGGCGGGGCTCACGCTCAACGCCATGGTGTTCAAGCACAGCCGCTATCCGAACGCCGCCAAGGCGCTGCTGCAGTTCCTGCTGGAGACGGAGCAGTACGATCCTTGGCTGCAGGCCAACCTCGGCTACTGGGCGCAGCCGCTCAACGCCTATGGCCAGAGCGCCGTGTGGAGCAGCGATCCGAAGGTCTCGATCTTCCGCGACACGATGGATAGCGGCTTCTGGAACGGCTACGCGGGCCCGATCACCGAGGGCTCGGCGGCCGCGAATGCGGATTACGTCATGGTGCAGATGTGCGCCTCCGTCGCCTCCGGCCAGGCCACACCGGAAGCGGCGGCGCGCGAAGCCGAACGCCGCGCGGCGCGGTTCTTCCGCCGGCGCTAGTTCTCCGTCAGCGCCTGGCGCTGCGATCCTCACTTACCCGCGCGGCGTCGTGCCGCGCGGCCAACGCCTCCGCGGAGCGCCGTCATGGACGCCACCACCCCATTGCATTGGTCCAAGACGCGTCGCGAGCCTGGCTGGCTCGTGCGCGTCATGGACAACAAGGCGGTGCTCATCATCGCCTGCCTGTTTCCCGCCCTCGGGCTGCTCGGCGTCTTCCTGACCTATCCGTTGGGACTCGGCATCTACCTGGCCTTCACCGATACGACGATCGGGCGAAGCGGCTATTACGTCGGGCTTGAGAACTTCGAGTTCCTCTTCACCGATCCGATCTTCTGGAACGCGGTCTTCTTCAGCGTGTTCTACACGACCATCGCGACCATCGGGAAATTCGGGCTCGGGCTCTGGCTCGCACTGCTGCTCAACCAGCACATGCCCTTCAAGTCGCTGCTGCGGGCCATCATCCTGCTGCCCTGGATCGTGCCGACGGTGCTTTCCGCCATCGCCTTCTGGTGGATCTACGATCCCCAATTCTCCATCATCAGCTACGTCTTCGTGCAGGTGCTGGGCTGGCGCGAGACGAACATCAACTTCCTCGGCAGCGAATGGCCGGCGCGTTTCTCGCTCATCGCGGCCAATATCTGGCGCGGCATCCCCTTCGTCGCCATCTCGCTGCTGGCCGGCCTGCAGACCATCTCGCCCTCGCTCTACGAGGCCGCGCTACTGGACGGCGCCACGCCCTGGCAGCGCTTCCGCCACATCACCTTCCCGATGCTGCTGCCTATCCTGGCCATCGTGATGACCTTCTCGATCATCTTCACCTTCACCGACTTCCAGCTCGTCTACGCCATCACCCGCGGCGGGCCGGTGAATTCCACCCACCTGCTCGCCACCCTCGCCTTCCAGCGCGGCATCCCGGGCGGACAACTGGGTGAAGGCGCGGCCATCGCCGTGTCGATGATCCCCTTCCTGATCTTCGCGACGCTGTTCAGCTACTTCGCCCTCGCCCGCCGCAAGTGGCAGCAGGGAGAAGGCAATGACTGATGGATTGGGCCTCGCATGGGCGGGTTGCACGGGCTGGAATAGACACCGGGGGCTTTGCCCCCCGCCCCCCCCCACCAAAGGCCGAAAGGCCTTTGGAAACCGATTGATGGGGGGGGGGAAGAGGGGCATGGCGCAACCTCTGGCTCGCTGCTCGCTCCCAGCCCCTCTCCCCCATTCCCATAAACTCACGGGTTCCAAGGGCTCAATGGCCCTTGGCGGGAAGCGCAAGGGGCAGAGCCTCTCGCATCCGCTCCCAGCCCGCACAACCAGCCCCTTCGCGAGGACCAAGCCATGAGCAATGCTTCCACGGCCGCGCCCGAGACGATGCATTGGGACAGCCGCGCGCGGCGCATGGTCACGCTCTGGCTGCCGCTCGCCTGCTTCCTGCTGATCCTGCTCTTCCCCTTCTATTGGATGACGATCACCGCCTTCAAACCGGACGCCGAGCTCTATGACTTCGGCACGCACAATCCCTTCTGGATCACTTCGCCGACGCTGCAGCACATCCGCAAGCTGCTCTTCGAGACGGCCTATCCGCACTGGCTGATGACGACGATGCTCGTCTCGATCGGCGCGACGGTGATCTCGCTCTTCTCGAGCACGCTGGCCGCCTATGCGATCCAGCGGCTGCGCTTCCGCGGCAGCCAGTATGTGGGCCTGGCGATCTACCTCGCCTATCTCGTGCCCCCCTCGATCCTCTTCATCCCGCTCGCGACGATCGTGGTGCAGCTCGGCCTGTTCGACAGCCCCTTCGCGCTGGTGCTCGTTTACCCGACCTTCCTCGTGCCCTTCTGCACCTGGCTGCTGATCGGCTATTTCAAATCCATCCCCTATGAGCTGGAGGAATGCGCGCTGATCGACGGCGCGACGCGCCTGCAGATCCTGCGCCGGATCACCCTGCCGCTTGCCGTGCCGGGGCTGATCAGCGCGGGCATCTTCTCCTTCACCCTGAGCTGGAACGAGTTCATCTATGCGCTGGCCTTCATCCAGAGCAGCGAGAACAAGACCGTTCCCGTCGCGATCCTGACCGAGCTGGTAACCGGCGACGTCTATCAGTGGGGTGCGCTGATGGCGGGCTCACTGATGGGCTCGCTGCCGGTCGCGATCTTCTATTCGTTCTTCGTCGACTATTACGTCAGCAGCCTGACGGGCGCGGTGAAGGAATGATGCTGACCGGCGCCGCGACGGTCTTCGTGGTCGCGGATATCGCCGCCAGCCTCCACCACTACCGCTATGCGCTCGGCTTCGACATCGCCTTCGAATACGGCGAGCCGGTCTTCTATGCGGGGCTGTGCCGCGACGAGGTGGAACTGCACATCGTCGCGGCCAGCAGGACCGGACGCACGGCCGGCCAGGGGGCGGTCGCGGTCTTCGTGCAGGACGTGGACGCGCTCTATTCGGAGGTGAAGGCCAGCGGCGCGCGGGCGCCGAAACCGCCGCAGGACTACCCCTACGGCATGCGCGACTTCAACGTGATCGATCCGGACGGAAACCAGCTCACCTTCGGCATGGCGACCCGGCCGGCCTGAGCCGTCCTATTGGCGATGGGCCATGGTCAGCCGTGACTCGGCCGTGGCGAGATGGGCGGCGCCGTTGCGGCGCGTGCGCTCGGCCATCGCGTCGTTGCAGGAATAGCTGTCGAACAGCGTGCTGCTCGGATTGGTCACTTCCATCTTCGCCCGCACGCGGCAGACGAGACGCTGGGTGGAAGCCGGGCTGCCGCCATGCCAGCGCCGCAGCGCCTCCGACCAGCTGCCGGTCTCCGACGCCCAGCGCGCCATGATCGCCCCGGCCCAATCGGCCGAACGGATGGGGTCGAGCGGCCAGAAGGAGTTGCGGGCATGCACGCGGGCATTCACCTGCACGCAGCCGGCCATGACGCTCCGGCTCGCCGGCGCACCGGAATAAAGCGCCCGTGCCTTTTCCTCGGTGTCGGGGAAATGGGCGCGGCCGCCGATGGACAGGGCATAGGCATGCAGGCCGCTCTCGGCCAGGGCGATCGCGGTGAGCAGGCCGCGCGGCAGGCCATGAACCTCCTCGGCGCGGCGTGTCGCCATCAGGCAGGCCGCGCGCGGGGAGTCCGCACCGGGCATATTCGCGCGCATCTCGGGGCCGATGACGGGGATCAGTTCCTCGGGCGCATCGCGCATCCGCGGCGCGGCGGGGCTGTTCGAGGCCTGCATCCGCGAGACGGGGGAGCGCACATGCGTCCGGCTCGCATGACGGGTCCGGCCGTTGGCGCCGCCGCTTGGGCGGCTGGCCGCGACACGACGGGGCTGCGCCGGGCGGGGTGCGGCATGGGCCGGGCTGCGCACGGCGGCGTGGGGACGGGTCTCGGAGCTGCGCTCAGCCGCGACGGCGGAGGGCGTGCGAAAACCCATCGCTCCCATCAGGCAGGCGGCAAGCGCCCCGAGGGCGAGAAGTCGGCGAAGGCTCTTGCGGCGACGATGCCGGCGCTTCCCGAAAAAGCTCGGAATGCGAGGCGTGTGCCGGGGCGTCGGGAGGAGGGTTTCCCTCCCGGGCAGGCCAATCTCGGTCAACATGCAACACGCGGTAGCATGCCGTGAAGGCAAAGGGCAACCCTGACCCCTGCGTAGGGTTCATGCCTTGCGGTACATAGATCGTTCGATAGGGAGTTCGCGATGTTCACGCGCCGTAGAATGCCCATGCTTGCGGCGGGAATGTGGCCGAGCGCCATCCGGGCCCAGGCGCCGGGCCGATCGGTGACGCTGATCGCGCCCTTCACGCCGGGTGGCGCGGCCGATATCGCGGCCCGCACCTTCGCCGCGCATGCCATGAAGCATATGGGCCCCGACCCGCAGGCGATCGTGGTCGAGAACCGCGCCGGCGCCTCGGGCGCGATCGGCACGCAATATGTGGCCCGTGCCCGGCCCGACGGACAGACATTGCTGCTCGCGCGCGTGGCGGCCTCGGCGATCCTGCCCGCCATCGATGCGCGCACGCCCTATCAGATCGACGACTTCACCTGGCTCGGTCTGCTCGACGAGAACCCCTATGTGATCTGCGTGCGCGCGGATTCTCCGTATAAGGACCTGCCGGCGCTGCTGGCCGCCATCCGCGCTGAGCCCGGCACGCTGAACTTCGCCACGAGCGGCCCCGCCACCATCCTCGATCTGGGCGTGCGCCAGATGCTCGCCTCGGCCGGACTGCCGATCGACGCCGCGCAGGCCCTGCCCTTCCGCGGCGGCGGCGAGGCGCTGATGGCGCTGCTCAGCGGCCAGGCGCAGTTCGGCGGCAACAATCTCGGCGACATGATGGGCGCGATCCGCAACGGCCAGGTCCGCGCGCTCGTCGTCACGGGCGAGGCGCGCCTGCCCGAATTGCGGGGCGTCCCGACGGCGGCCGAGGCGGGGATCGCGCCGCTGTCGCAGATGGCGGGATGGAACGCGCTCGCCGGCCCGGCGGGGATGACGGAGGAGATGGTGGAATTCTGGTCGCGCGTGATCGCCGCGACCGGGCGCGACCGTGAATGGCTCGCCGCCACACGGCGCATCGGCAGCGTGCCGCGCGTGACCGACGGCGCCACCGCGCGGGCGCATGTGGCGGCGCAGATCGAGCTGTATCGCGGATTGGCCCGGCAGCTGAACCTCGGTTGATTCGCAAGGTTTTCCAGCGGGATGCCGCAACCGCCCGACCGAGCGGTTGACTGTTCGGCCGGTCGCGGCGAGGCTGCGCCCTGCCGCCTCATGAGATGGCGGCCCACTCATCCCGGGAGGATGCGATGATCGCCAGGAAAGGGCTGCCCCGCCCATGAAGAACCCCGCCTATATCGTGGGCGCTTTCGAGCACCCGACGCGCAAGGCCGAGGACAAGTCCACCGCGCAGCTGCATGCGGAAGTCGCCTATGGCGCCCTGCAGGATGCCGGCCTCTCCTCCTCCGATATTGACGGCTATTTCTGCGCGGGCGACGCCCCGGGCATGGGTGGCCTGTCCATGCTCGACTACATGGGCCTCAGCAAGATCCGTCATTACGACACGACGGAAAGCGGCGGCTCCTCCTACATCATCCATGTCGGACATGCGGTCGAAGCGATCATCGCGGGCAAGTGCAATGTCGCGCTGATCACGCTCGCCGGCCGTCCGCGCGCCGAGGGCATGCAGACCGGCACCGCCGTGCGCAGCACCGGCGTGGGCGTGCCCGACGAGCCCTTCGAGCTCCCCTATGCGCGTACCATCGCCACGATGCACGCCAACGTCGCCTCGCGCCACATGTACGAGTTCGGCACGACGTCCGAGCAGCTCGCCTGGGTGAAGGTCGCGGCGTCGACGCATGCGCAGTACAACCCGCATGCGATGCTGCCCAAGGTCGTCACCGTCGAGGACGTGGTGAATTCGCCCATGGTGGCCGATCCGTTGCACCGCCTCGATTGCTGCGTCATCTCCGATGGCGGCGGCGCGCTGATCGTCGCGCGGCCCGAGATCGCCAAGCAGCTCAACCGTCCGAAGGTGGGCGTGAAGGGCTGGGGCGAGGCCTACAAGCATCAGAATGCCGGCGGCATCGACCTCACCTATTCGGCCGCGGCCTTCTCCGGCCCGATGGCCTTCGGCAAGGCCGGCGTGAAGCCTTCCGACATCAAGTATGCCTCGATCTACGACAGCTTCACCATCTCGGTGATCCTGCAGCTTGAAGACCTGGGCTTCTGCGCCAAGGGCGACGGCGGCAAGTTCGTCATGGATGGCGGGCTCATTTCCGGCGTCGGCAAGCTGCCCTTCAACACCGATGGCGGCGGGCTGTGCAACAACCACCCGGCCAATCGCGGCGGCATGACCAAGGTGATCGAGGCGGTGCGCCAGGCGCGTGGCGAAGCGCATCCCAAGGTGCAGGTCCCCGTGCACGATCTCGTCCTCGCCAATGGCAAGGGCGGCAGCCTCGGAACGCGGCATGGCTGCGGCACCGTCATTCTGGAGCGGGAGTAATCACCATGGCGACGCAAGCCTTCGACCGTACCCCCCAGTGCCCCGGCGAGACGCCCGACAACAAGGTCGTGCTCGAAGGGTACAAGGCGGGCAAGTTCCTGCTCGGCAAGTGCAACGACACGGGCAAGCTCTTCCACTACCCGCGCCACGTCTCGCCCTTCACGCTCTCGAACAACGTCGAGTTCGTCGAGGCCAAGGGCACCGGCGAGATCTACAGCTACAGCGTGGCGCGCGGGAAGGAGCCCTTCTCCGTCGCCTATGTGAAGCTGGATGAGGGGCCGATCGTCCTCACCAACATCATCGAATGCGACCTCGACAGCCTCAAGGTCGGGCAGAAGGTGAAGTTGAAGTTCAAGGACAGCGACGGCGCGGTTCCCGTGCCGATGTTCGTCCTGGCCTGACGCTTACGTGACGCCCGGCGGCGGTCCTCTGCGGAGGGCCGCCGCCGGGTTTTTTTGTGCCCGAAGTTCGGTTACATGAGAAGGAATATTCTGGGAGAGACCGCGTGGTTCGAGCCGTCAACGAAGCCTATTTCCTCGACAGCCAGTTGCGTATGGAGGCCGAGGGCTATCAGCTCGGCCCCGACGGTAAGCCCGGCATGATCCCCGATCCCAATCCCGATGCGGCGCGGCGCAATCCCAAGGGACTCTTCCATCGCAATGGCGGACTGGTGGCGATGCGGCGCGTGAACCTCGCGCAGGACAATCGCATGTTCCGCATCGCCAGCAGCAAGGACCTCAAATGGGGTGGGCTGCCGAATCTTCTGAACTCGCCCTGGTGGATGGAGGAGGACCGCATGCGCCTGCTGCTGGACCGCGCGCGCACGGCCGGCGTCCGGCTCAGCGAGATGGCGCGGCGGCAGCTCGCTCTGCCCATCGCCGATGGCTGGACGGATGCGGACATCATCGTGAGCGTGCATATCCGTCCCGGCATCCTCATCGCGGCGCATGCGGGGCCGGGGCGCACGGCGGCGGCAGGCGACGACCTGCGGATCATCGCGCCCGAGGCCCCTCACCTCTTCATGGACCAGCTCTATGTGCCGGGGCTGGGCAAGCCGGGCGGCGATCGGACCAAGGGCATGGCCAATGCGAACGCCTGGTTCGATACTGCCACGGCGAAGAGCTTCGATCCCGCGGCCAAGGGCTTCAACCCGGCCTGACGGAACGGGGCTCTTTTCCTTCGAAAGCGAGACCGAGATGAAGATTCCCGAACTGCCCTTCACCGTCACCGACTGGTCGCAGGTGCCGCGCACCGAACATCCCGGCGAGACCGGCATGGGCTATTGGCAGACCTTCAACATCGGCGACATCCGCGTGCGCATGGTCGAATACGGGCCCGGCTATCTGGCCGACCATTGGTGCGACCGCGGGCACATCATCTATGTCGTCGAGGGCGAGCTGGTCTCCGAGCTCAAGGACGGGCGCAAGAGCACGCTGAAGGCGGGCATGAGCTACCAGGTCTCCGACTTCGGCGATTCGCCGCACCGGTCCTCGACGCAGACCGGCGCGAAGCTCTTCATCGTCGACTGATGTCGCAGAACATCTACGACCGCGACGAGTTCTTCGCCGGCTATGCGCAGCTGCGGCGTTCGCAGGAGGGCCTGGCCGGCGCGCCGGAATGGCCCTCGCTGCGGGCGCTCCTGCCGCCGCTGCGCAGGGCGCGCGTGCTCGATCTGGGCTGCGGCTTCGGCTGGTTCTCGCGTTATGCGCGCGAAGAGGGCGCAAGGCACGTCCTGGGGATCGAGCTGTCGGAGAAGATGCTCGAGCGGGCGCGGTCCATGGGCACGGATCCGGCGATCGAGTATCGCCGCGCGGATCTGGAGGATGTGGCCCTGCCGGAAGGCGCCTTTGACCTCGCCTTCAGTTCGCTGGCGCTGCACTACGTGGTGGATCTGGGTGGATTGCTGGCGCGGGTTTCACGCGCGCTGGCGCCGGGTGGATCGCTCGTCGTCTCGATGGAACATCCGATCTTCATGGCGCCGTCGCGGCCTGGTTGGGTGGCGGGCAATGTCTGGCCGCTCGATGGCTATTGCCGCGAGGGCGAGCGCGTCACGGATTGGTTCACCAAGGGCGTGGTGAAGCAGCATCGCATGCTCGGCACGACGTTGAACCTGATGATGAGGGCCGGCTTCCGTCTCGCCCATCTCGAGGAATGGGCGCCCACCGCCGCGCAGATCGCGGCCGAGCCCGTGCTCGGCAAGGAGCTTGAGCGCCCCATGTTCATGCTGATTTCCGCGCGGAAGGACTGAAGAGGCCGAAGCCTACTCGCCCTGGATATTCCCCCGCCGGATCACCTCGCCCCACTTCTCGCTCTCCGAGCGCAGGAAGGCCGCGAATTCCGCGCGCGAATTGCCGCCGGGAACGGCCCCCTGGTCATGCAGGACGCGCGCGATCTCCGGGTCCTGCAAGGCGCCCGCGACGGCGCGGTGCAGCGTGACCATGATGGCTTCCGGCACGCGCGCGGGCGCGACGAAGCCGTGCCAGTTGCTCGCATCCACGCTGGGCAGGCCGAGCTCGGCCATGGTGGGCACGTCGGGGATCCAGGACAGGCGCTGCGGCGCGCCGACGGCGAGCGCGCGCAGTGTGCCCGCGCGGATATTGGGCAGCAGCACGGGCAGGTCCGCGAAGCCGAGCTGCACCTCGCCCTGCAGGATCGCCGTCGCGAGAAGCCCGCCGCTGCGATAGGAAATATGCGTGAGCTGGATGCCGGCGGCGGCGCTGAGCTGCTCGGCGGCGAGATGCGGCATGCTGCCGGGGCCGGTGCTGCCGAAGTTCAGCCGTCCGGGCGCGGCCTTGGCCGCGGCGATCAGCTCGGCGAGCGTCCGATAGGGTAGCGCGGCAGGCACGACGATGGGTTCGGGAACCGCGACGCCCAGCGTGATGGGCGAGAAATCGCGATTGGGATCGTAGGAGGTGCCGCGGCCCAGGCGCGGCGCGATGGCAAGACCGCCCGCGCTCCCGATGCCGAAGACGTAGCCATCCGGCGCGGCGCGGGCGACGACCTCGAGCCCGGTGATGCCGCCTCCTCCAGCGCGATTTTCCACCACCACAGGCTGGCCGAGCGCGGCCGAAAGCCGCGGCGTCAGCACGCGCGCCACGATGTCGCTGGGACCGCCCGGCGCGAAGGGCACGACGAGGCGGACGGGGCGTGACGGATAGGCCTCCTGCGCCGAGGCGCCGGTCGTCAGGGCGAGCAGGATCGCCAGGGTGGCGCGCAGCTTCATGAATGTTCCTCCGCCGGCTTCTACGCGCCGGACTTGAGTGCAAGTATCGACCAGCGGCGGTATGGCCGGAAGGGGAAACAGATGAAGATCACGAAGATCGAAAGCCATATCCACCGCAGCGGCTTCACCTATGGCGCGGGCGAGACCGGCGTGGGCGGGAACCTGCATCTGCGCGGGATGGACACCCTGCTGGTGCGCGTGGAGACCGAGGATGGCCGCCACGGCTGGGGCGAGGGCTTCGGCTTCAATCTCGTGGACACGACCAAGGACGCGCTGGACCGGCTGCTGGCCCCGGCCTGCATCGGGCAGGATGCCGAGGATATCAGCGGGCTCGGCACGGCGCTGGCGCGGCGCTTCCACAACTTCGGCCGCAACGGGCCGGTGACCTTCGCGCTTTCTGGCATCGACATCGCATTGTGGGACCTCAAGGCCCAGCGCGCGGACAAGCCGCTGCATGCGCTGCTCGGCCCGGCGGCGCGCAAGCGCGTGCCCGCCTATGCGAGCCTGCTGCGCTACGGCGTGCCGGAGGACGTCGCGCGCAACGTGAAGGCGGCGGTGGCCCAGGGCTACCGGCAGATCAAGCTCCATGAGGTGGACCTCACCTGCATCCGTGCCGCGCGCGACGCCGCGCCGGCCGAAATCCCGCTCATGCTCGACATCAACTGCGCCTGGAACACCGTGCGCGAGGCCGTCGCCTTCTGCCGCGCGGTGGAGGGGATGAACATCCGCTGGGTCGAGGAGCCCACCTGGCCGCCGGAGGATTTCTCCGCGACGGCCGCCGTGCGCGAGGCAGTCAATTGCGGCATCTCGGCGGGCGAGAACGCCGGTGGACCACAGGACTTCCACCATCTCATCGATGCGCGCGCCGTCGATGTCGTCCAGCCCTCGGTCACGAAGGTGGGTGGGCTCACCGCGATGATGGAGGTGGCCGCCATGGCCGAGGAGGCGGGCGTGGAGCTGGTGCCCCACTGCCCCTATTTCGGCCCCGGGGCTGCTCGCCTCGCTGCACTACCTCGCGGCCTGCGAGGAGGAGCAGCCGATCGAGATCTACTTCGCCGAGCTCGCCGCCCCTCCCTATGGCGACGCGCTGGCGGTGAAGGACGGCTTCATCGCTGTCCCCCAGGGCCCCGGGCTCGGCCTTCAGCCGATGCCGGGCAGCCGGTAGAAGCGCGTCGCGGAGCGCCAGAAGAGGTCCGCCTTCTCCTCGGCGCTCGCCCCGGCGGCCAGACGCTTGAAGGCATTCCAGCCGGCGGCATAGCCAAAGCCGCCCTTGTCGACGGGGAAATTGCTCTCGAACATGCAGCGGCTGGCGCCGAAGAGCTCGATGCAGCGCTCCATATAAGGTTTCCAGTGCTGCGCGAGGGTCAGAGAGGAGGGCGCCGTCGGCTTCTCCTCCAGCCCGAAGCCGGGCAGGCGCATCCCCAGCCCACCCAGCTTCACCATCACATTCGGGCAGGTGGCGAGCTCGGCCATCGCCTTGGACCAGGCCGCAAAGACCTCCGCGCGCTGCCCCTCGAAGCGCCCGATGCCGAGCACGCCGCCGCAATGGTCGAGCACGATCTGCGTCTGCGGGAAGGCGCGCGCCAGCGCGACCAGGCGCGGGATCTGCGGGAAGTAGAGCCAGGCGTCGTAGGAGAGGCCGAGCGGGGCGAGATGCGCGAAGCCCGCGCGGAACTCCGCGCTGTCCAGCATGTCCTCGGCGGGCTGATAGGCCGGGTTCATCAGCTGGGGATCGCGATCCCAGGTGGCGATGTGGCGGATGCCGCGGAAGCGGTCGCCGCCCGCGCGGATATGCGCCTCCAGCACCGGCTTGATCGCATCGCCATGGCGCAGGTCCGCGAAGCCCACGATGCCGGCGCAGACGCGCACATCGCCATAGATGCCGCTCTCGCACATCGCGGCCACACCATTGGCGAATTCGGTCTCGCCGACAGGCTTCATCGCCTCCGGTCCCGTGGCGCGATGCATGGCGCGCGCCTGGACGAGAACCGTCGCGCGCACGTCGTGGCCGGTGCGGATATCGGCGAGAATCTCGTCGAGCAGATAGCGCCAGCCCTCGCGATCCCACAGGTGGTGATGCGGGTCCACGATGAGCTGGCCGGGATCCAGGATCTCCTCCTGATTCGTGGCCAGCCAGTCCTCGCGGACGGGAAGATAATGCTGATGCGTGGCGGTGCTCATGGACGCTCCGTTTGTTCTTCTGCGTGCAAGACTAGGCCCGTTGCCGCGAAGCAAGAAGCAGCCTATCGCTGACGAAGGGACGGCAACGAAAAGGACAACGCATGCGGATCACGCGGCGACAGATGGCAGCGCTTCCCATGGGGCTCGCCACACCCGCGCTCGCGCAGGCGCCCTGGCCCAGCAAGCCCGTGACGCTCCTCGTCCCCTTCCCGCCCGCCGGCGCCTCCGACATCACGGCGCGCGCCATCAACACCCGCCTCGCCGAGAAGCACGGCGTCTCCGTCGTGGTCGAGAACCGACCGGGCGCCAATGGGCAGCTGGCCTCGCGCATGCTGGCCCGCGCCGCGCCCGACGGATACACGCTGATGGTCGGCGCGATCGGCGCCTTCGCGCTGAACGCCGTGCTCTACCGCAATCCGGGCTACGATCCGGTCGCCGATTTCGCGCCGATCACCCTGGCGGTGACGACGCCCAATGTCCTCGTCATCAATCCCTCCGTGGTGCCCTTGCGCGACCTGCCGGGGCTCCTCGCCTGGATGCGCGAAAGGCCCAGCCAGGTTTTTCACGCGACGAGCGGCATCGGCTCCTCGCCGCATCTGACCATGGAGCTCTTCACGCAGATGACGGGCACCCAGGCGACGCATGTGCCCGCGCGTGGAGCGGCGGCCGCGACGATGGACCTGATCGCGGGCCATATCCCCATCTCGTTCCAGGGCCTGGGCACCGTGATCGCGCCGCTGCGCGAGGGCAGGCTGCGCGCCATCCTGGTGACGGATGCCCAGCGCTCCCCCCTGATCCCCGATGTGCTGACGGCGGCCGAGGCGGGACTGCCTGATTTCGAGATCACCTCCTGGCAGGCGGTGATGGGACCGGTGGGCCTTGCGCCCGCTCTGGTCGATCGCATCAGCACCGAGGTCCGATCCGTGCTGCGCGAGCCCTCGAACATCACGACGCTGGCCGAGGGCGGCTACACCGTCGTGGCCGATGCGCCGGCCGAATACCGCGCCTTCCAGATCGCGGAGATCGAGCGCTGGCGGCGCGTCGCGCGCAGGGCCAACATCGTGCTCGACTGAGAACAAAGACAATCGGGCGGAGTGGACCATGGGACCGAGATTTTCCGGCAAGATCGTGCTCATCACCGGCGCGGGCTCCGTCGGGCCCGGCTGGGGCAATGGGCGCGCGGCGGCCGTGGGCTTCGCGCGCGAGGGCGCGACCGTCATCGGCACGGACCGCGAGCTGGCGCCGATGCAGGAGACCGCGGATCGCATCGCGGAATTCGGCGGCCACTTCATCCCCCTCACCTGCGACGCCACCGACAGCGTGGGCGTGGCCGCGATGGTCGAGGGCGTGAAGGAGCGCTTCGGGCGCATCGACATCCTGCTCAACAATGTCGGCGGCTCGGCGGCCGGCGGGCCGGTGGAGATGAGCGAGGAGGTGTGGGACGTGCAGATCGACACCAACCTCAAGAGCGTCTTCCTCACCTGCAAGCATGTGATCCCGATCATGGAGGCCCAGGGGGGCGGCGCGATCGTGAACATGGCCTCCACCTCGGGCATCCGCTTCACGGGCGCGGCGCAGGTGGCCTATGCGGCCTCCAAGGCGGCGGTGATCCAGTTCTCCAAGGTGGTCGCGGTGCAATACGCCGCGCGCGGCATCCGCGTGAACACGGTGGTCCCGGGCCAGATGCACACGCCGATGGTGGAGGTGCGCCTCGCCGGCCAGCGCTCAGGCGGCGACGTGGATGCCCTGATCAAGCAGCGCCTCTCGCGCATCCCGATGGGCTGGGCGGGCGACGGGCGCGACACGGCCCATGCCGTGATGTTCCTCGCCTCGGACGAGGCGCGGTTCATCACGGGCACGGAGCTGGTGGTGGATGGCGGGATGTCCGTCCGCTGCAGCTGAGCGCGGCTTAGTTCGTCCCGAAGAGGGGGTGGATCACCCGGTCGCCCACGCGCAGGTTCAGCCGCTCGGCCGTGCCGCCCTGGACTTCCAGCGTGGCGCGCACCGGGCCACGGCTGTCGATGGTGGCCAGGCTCTGCGGCACCGCGCGCTCATGGATGCGGTGGACGCGGCCATCGGCGCTGATGAAGATCATGTCGAGCGGGATGAGCGTGTTGCGCATCCACATCGCGCTCTCGCGCGGCGCGCCCCAGTCGAAGAGCATTGCATCGTCCGGCGCCATGCTGGTGCGGAACATCATGCCGACCGTCTGCTCGTTCGGCCCCAGCGCCATCTCCGTGTGGAAGACGTGGCGCGTGCCGTCGCGGCCGACGATGACGAGGTCCTCCGTCCGCAGCTTGGGCTGGGGCTGGTTGACGCCGGGCTGCGCTTGCGCGGCCAAGGGCGCGAGGAGGAGGGCGAGGAGGAGGAGACGTCGCTTCATGCGCCGATCATGGCACAGCTGCCAGGACTTCAGACAGGGTGTGCGAGATGAGATCGGCGACAGCTTTTCCGACCGGCCCCTCGCGCGGCGCGTCGGCCAGGGTGGTGAACCAGTGCTCGGGCGGATTGCGCCCGGCGGCGCGGTTGAAGGTCAGGCGGCGCAGCACCTCCTCGGCCCCGGGCGGCAGGCGGTCGGGGATGGGAAAGCCGTTCATGACCGCCCAGTTCCGCGCCCAGCAGCGTGCGACGGTCCAGGGATTGTAGCCCCCTCCCCCCAGCAGCAGGAAGCGCGGGGCGGCCCGGCAGACCGCCCCCACGAAGGCCGCATGCGCGTTGTTGGAGAGCGAGAGCTTCGCCAGCGGATCCTCCTCCAGCGCGTCGGCCCCGCATTGGAGCATGATGGCCTCGGGGCGCAGGCGCGCGATGAGCGGCAGCACCACGCCCTCCAGCAAGGCCCGCATCTCCGTGTCGTTGAAGCCCTGGGGCACGGGCAGGTTCAGCGCATGGGGTGCGGCATGCGCCTGGCCCGAGAAGGGCCAGCGCCCGGCCTCATGGATGGACAGCGTCGTGACACGCGGCTCCTCGGCGAAGGCGATTTCCACCCCGTCGCCGTGATGCGCGTCGATGTCGAGGTAGAGGATGCGCGTGAGCCCCGCATCCAGCCAGGTCAGCAGGCCGAGCACGGCGTCGTTCACGTAGCAGAAGCCGCTGGCCCGCGCCCGCTGGCCGTGATGTGTGCCCCCGCCGGGCACATGGATGATCCCGCCGTCGCGCGCCGTGACCCGCGCGCCCAGCATCACCCCGCCGGCGCTGGTGGCGGGGCGGCGGAACACCTCGCGATAGACGGGATTGCCGTCGGCGCCGATGCGGTAGCGCTCGCGATCCTCCGGCGCCACGGTCTGCGTGGCCTCGGCGCGATGGAGTGCCGCGATGTAGTCGGGGTCGTGGAAGCGGCAGAGCTCCCCGGGGCTGGCCATCGGGCTGTCGAGATAGCGCGCAGGGTCGAGCCAGCCCATGGCGCGGATCAGGTCCAGCGTGGTCGAGACGCGGGGGATGGCGAGCGGGTGCTTCGGCCCATAGGTCGAGCCGCGATAGATCTCGGAACCGATCAGCAGGGGCTCGGGCAATTCGGCTCCATGAAGAATTTCCCAGGCGGCAACCGCCACGTCGCGCCGCGCTTCTGTGCGATATGGAAACCGGCCGCATCTTCGCAAGAACAGCCCAGATCGCCTCCTACCAGTCGGGGCGTCCCTGGGCCTTCATGCTGGCGCTGGCGGTCGTGATTCTCTGGGCCGTGACCGGGCCGCTCTTCGCCTATAGCGACACCTGGCAGCTGGTGATCAACACGGGCACGACCGTGATCACCTTCCTCATGGTCTTCCTGATCCAGAACGCCCAGAACCGCGACACCCAGGCCATCCAGCTCAAGCTCGACGAGCTGATCCGGGCGACCCAGGGCGCGCACAACCGGCTGATCGCCCTGGAAAATCAGAGCGAGGAGACCCTCGCCGAGGTGAAGGCCGAGCTGGCCGACGCCTGCATCGAAGGCATCCCGCAGACGTTGGATGGGCAGCCTCAGCCGCGCTGAGGCATCGCCACCGGCACCACCGTCCGCACGAGGCTGGCATCCAGCTCCTCGTACTTGTGGTAGCCGATCGTCTCGTAGAGCTCGGCGCGCGTCTGCATCCGGTCCACCGCGTTCTGCGCGCCGCCGTCCTTCGCGATCTGCCCGTAGAGCTGCTCCCAGGCCTTGGCCGCGACCCGCAGATGCGACACCGGCCAGATCACCATCGCATAGCCGAGCGCCTGGAATTCCTCCGCCGTCAGGAAGGGCGTGCGGCCGAACTCGGTCATATTGGCGAGCAGCTTCACGCCCGGCATGCGCGAGGCGAATTCGCGGAACATCTCGGGCGTGGTCAGCGCCTCGGGGAAGATCGCGTCGGCGCCGGCTTCCAGATAGGCCTTGGCGCGGGCCACGGCGCCGTCCATCCCCTCGCTCGCCACGGCATCCGTGCGGGCGATGATGTAGAGGTGGCGGCGCGCCTTACGCGCGGCCGCGACCTTGGCGTACATCTCGTCCAGGCTGGCGAGCTTCTTGTCGTTCAGATGGCCGCACTTCTTGGGCAGCACCTGGTCCTCCAGCTGCACCGCGGCACCGCCCGCATCCTCGAAGGAGCGGACCATGTGCATGACGTTCAGCGCCTCGCCATAGCCGGTGTCGCCGTCGACCAGCAGCGGCAGCCCGGTGGAGCGCGCCACCTGGCGGACGAAGAAGCACACGTCCTCGATGGTGATCATGCCGAGATCGGGCAGGCCCATCGTGGCCGACATCGCCGCGCCCGACAGATACAGCGCCTCGAAACCATGCTTCTTCGCGATCAGGCCCGAAAGGCCGAGATGCGCGCCGGGCATGCGCAGGATCTCGGGGCGGTCGAGCAAGGCACGGAAGCGCTCGCCGGCCGGGGCGGTCGGGAGATCGGCGCCGATCACGTAGGGCATGGAAGTGACTCCTGTCAGCGGAAGAAGAGGAAGGTGCACAGCACGAAGAGCGGGATCAGCACCATCATGGCCCAGGCGCAGTATCCGAAGAAGGAGGGCATGCGCGCGCCGCTCTGCTCGACTATCGCCTTGACCATGAAGTTGGGCGCGTTGCCGATATAGGAGTTGGCGCCCATGAAGACCGCGCCGGCCGAAAGCGCGGCCAGGGTCGCGGCCTCGGGGCCCATGAGATGGACGGGATCGCCCCCGGCGAGGTTGAAGAAAACGAGATAGGTCGGCGCATTGTCCAGGAAGCTCGACAGCAGTCCCGTCATCCAGAAATAGACCCAGGGAACGGGATCGCCCGCGCCGTCGGAGGTGAGCGCGACCAGCGAGGCGGCGGCCCCCTCGGGCCCGGCCTTCAGGATCGCCAGCAGCGGGCCCATGCAGAGGAAGATCGCGGCGAAGAGCTTGGCGACCTCCGCCATCGCGCCCCAGTTGAAGCCGTTTTCCTCGCGCAGCGCGCGCGGCGTCATGCGCATCGAGACCACGGTGACCAGGACGAAGAGCGCGACGCCGACCACCCGCTCGATGCCGATCGGCAGCCCCGCCAGCTCGATCTCGCCGGGACGCCAGACGCCCTGCATGAGCACGCCGAAGACCACCACGCCGATGAGGAAGATGTTGGACCGCCCCTCGATGCTCAGCTTCTCGCGCGGCGCGGGGTCGGCCGCGCGCGGCGCCTCGCGCGCGTAATGGAAGCTGTCGAGCAGCCAGTAGACGCTCAGCAGCACCGCAGCGCAGAACAGGAAGGGGAGGAAAAGGTGCGTCGTCGGCCAGAAGAAGGACACGCCCTGGAGGAAACCGAGATAGAGCGGCGGATCGCCGATGGGCGTCAGGCTGCCGCCGATATTGGCCACCAGGAAGATGAAGAAGACGAAGGTGTGCGTCCGCCGGCTGCGATGGGCATTGGCGCGCAGCACCGGGCGGATCAGCAGCATGGAGGCGCCGGTCGTGCCCATCACGCTGGCCAGCAGCGTGCCGACGCCCAGCAGCAGCGTGTTGGTCCCCGGGGTGCCGTTAAGCGTGCCGCGCAGCAGCACGCCGCCGCCCGTGGCGTAGAGCGCCGTCAGCAGCGCCACGAAGGGGATGTATTCCTCCAGGGCGACATGCGCCACGGCCCGCGCCGCCGCGCCGCTCCCGAAGGCCAGCGCGAAGGGGACCAGCATCGCAGCGCCCCAGAAGGCCGCCACCTTGCCGTAATGATGGTGCCAGAAAGCCGGCGCGAGGATCGGCATGAACGCGATGGAGAGCAGGATGCCCAGGAAGGGCAGGCCCCAGGCCAGGCTCATCGTCGCCCCGTCGAGCGCTTCCGCCGCCTCGGCGGGCAGGGCCAGTCCGACCAGGAGAGCGACGATCGGGCCGCACCGGAGGAGCATTGCCAGCATCCTCCAGGCTTTTCCGGAATTCCGCCCCGCCGTCAACCGCAGGCAGGGGGTTTGCAGCCGCGCGGTCCGACGCCTAATAACAAAGCAATTGGCGGAGTACTCCCATGGAAATGTCTGGTGAACGGCTCATCGCCGCGACGCGCGCGCAGGTCTGGCACGCGCTCAACGATCCCGAGGCCCTGAAGGCCGCGATTCCCGGCTGCGAGGCGCTCGAAAAGGTCTCGGACACCGACCTGACGGCGCGCGTGGCCATCAAGATCGGCCCGATGGCGGCCAAGTTCTCGGCCAAGGTGAAGCTCGAGAACCTCAACCCGCCCGAAAGCTACACCATTTCCGGCGAGGGCAATGGCGGCGCGATGGGCTTCGCCAAGGGCGGCGCCGATGTCTCGCTGACCGAGGTCGGCCCCTCCGAGACGCTGCTGAAATACGGCGTGAAGGCGCAGGTCGGCGGCAAGATGGCCCAGCTCGGCGCGCGGCTGATCGACAGCACCGCCAAGCAGATGGCCGACCAGTTCTTCGACCGCTTCGCGGCCGCCCTGGCCCCTGCCCCGGTTGCCACGCCCGGCGCGGCGCCCGTGGCGCATGCCCCGGCACCGGCCGCCATCTCGGCCTTCTCGCTCATCCCGACGCAGTACATGGGCATCCCCATCATCGGCTGGCTCGGCTTCGGCGCGATGGTCGTCATCGCGTATCTGCTGTTCCTCGCGTGAGCGACCTGCCGGCTGACGTCGCGGCCACCGCCGCGATGCTGGCCGCGGGCGGCTATGTGGCCGACACGGCGCTCGCGACCACCATCCACCTATCGCTGCGCATGGGCCGGCCGCTCTTCCTCGAGGGCGAGCCCGGCACCGGCAAGACCGAGATCGCCAAGGTGCTGGCGGCGCAGCTGCCCCGGCGCCTCGTGCGGCTGCAATGCTATGACGGGATGGACCTCTCGGCCGCGGCCTATGAGTGGAACCATGCCCGCCAGCTGATGGCGATCCGCCTTGCCGAGGCCTCCGGCAATGTCGCCGATATCGAGAATTCCATCTACGACCGCCGCTTCCTCGAGGCCCGCCCGCTGCTCCAGGCACTGGAGGGCGAGCCCGCCGTGCTGCTCATCGACGAGCTGGACCGGGCGGACGAGCCTTTCGAGGCCTTCCTTCTCGAGGTCCTCGCGGATTTCCAGCTGACGGTGCCCGAGCTCGGCACGCTGAAGGCCGCCACGCCCCCGGTGGTCATCATCACCTCCAACCGCACGCGCGAGGTGCATGACGCCATCCGCCGGCGCTGCCTCTACCATTGGGTCGACTATCCCGATGCCGCGCGCGAGAAGGCCATCCTGGCCCTGCGCGCCCCCCAGGTCAGCGCGCAGCTCTCCGCGCAGGTCGTGGCCTTCGTGCAGCGGCTGCGCGGCGGGGACTACTTCAAGCTGCCCGGCGTGGCCGAGACGATCGACTGGGCCAATGCCCTGGCCGCGCTCGATGCGCGCGAGCTGGAAACGGGCGCGGTGGATGCCACGCTCGGCGTGCTGCTGAAGTACCAGGACGACATCGCCAAGCTGAAGGGCGAGGAGGCGGCGCGCCTGGTCGCTGAGTCCCGTGACGCGGCGTGATCCCGCCTAAGGAGGCTCTGAACGAGGCTGCCCAGCGCAGCTTCGCCGGCCCGCGCGATCGTCCCTCCGCCGAGGCCTTTGCGCCCAATCTGCTCGCCTTCATTCGCCTGCTGCGCCGCGTCGGGCTCCAGGTCGGCCCCGGCGACGCCCTGGCCGCCACCGAGGCGCTGACCCTCACCGGCATCGAAACCCGCGCCACGGTCCGCGCCGCCCTGGCCGCCACGCTGCTGCGCAAGCACGACCAGGCCGAGCTCTTCGACGCCGCCTTCGCCCTCTTCTGGCGCGATCCCGAGAAGGGCGCGACGGAGGCCGCCTTCGCCATGCTGGAGGACCAGAAGGACCCTCCCAAGCCCAAGGCCGGCGACCGCCGAATGGCCGAGGCCATGGCCCATGACCGCCCTCGCCCGCCGCCCCCGCCGCCGCAGGAGCAGCCGCCCCAGCAGGATGCGGTGATGACCGTCTCCGAGCGCGAGCGCCTCCAGCAGATGGATTTCGAGGCGATGAGCGCGACGGAGATCGCTCTCGCCAAGCAGGAGATCCGCCGCCTCGTCCTGCCGCTGGACGAGCGGCCCACCCGCCGCTTCCGCACCGACCCGCTCGGCCCGCGCGTGGACCTCAAGGCCACCATCCGCGCGGGCTCGCGCAGCGGCGGCGAGCTGGTGAAGATCCTGCGCAGGCGGCGCGTGGTGCGCCCGCCGCCGCTGGTCGCCATCTGCGACATCTCGGGCAGCATGGCGCGCTACGCCCAGGTGCTGCTGCACTTCCTGCATGCCGTGACCAATGACCGCGAGCGGGTGCACAGCTTCCTCTTCGGCACGCGGCTGTCCAACATCACGCGCCAGCTCAAGCATCGCGACCCCGAGATCGCCTTCGAGATGGTCGCACATATGGTGCCCGACTGGTCGGGCGGCACGCGCATCGGCGAGGCGCTAGAGCAGTTCAACCAGGATTGGGGCCGGCGCGTGCTGGGCCAGGGCGCGGTGGTGCTGCTCATCACCGACGGGCTGGACCGCGAGGGCGGGCGCGGCCTCGCGGAAGCCACCGACCGGCTGAAGCGCTCCTGCCGCCGGCTGATCTGGCTGAACCCCCTGTTGCGCTATGCGGGCTTCCAACCCAAATCCCAGGGCATCCGCGCGATGTTGCCGCATGTGCATGAGTTCCGCCCCGTGCATAATCTCGCGAGCCTGCGGCAATTGATCGAGGCGCTGGGCAAGGGAACACGTCGATGAGCGAGGATATTCTGGGCACCGCCGCCGCCTGGGCCGCCGAGGGCGAGCAGGTCGCGCTGGCCACCGTGGTCGAAACCTGGGGCAGCAGCCCCCGCCCCGCCGGCTCCATGCTGGCCGTCACCGCCTCGGGCCGCATGGCCGGCTCGGTCTCGGGCGGCTGCATCGAGGGCGCGGTGGCCGATGTCGCGCGGCAGGCGATGCGGGACGGCAGGCCGCAGCTGCTCGATTTCGGCATCAGCGACGAGCGCGCCTGGGAGGTGGGGCTGGCCTGCGGCGGCAAGCTCAAGGTCTTCGTGGAGAAGCTCGGTTGACCCCCGAACATCTGGCGCGCCTGCAGAAGGCGCGCGCCAAGCTCATGCCGGTCGCGCTGCTGACCCAGCTCTCCGACGGCACCCAGCATCTCTTCCCCGAGGACGCGATCCCCGGCGCGCTCGCGGAAGCGGCGGAAAAGGTGCTGTTCGAGGACAAGGCCGCCAATGTCACCCTGGACGGCGAGGCCTGGTTCATCCAGCCGCACAACCCGCCGCTGCGGATGATCGTGGTCGGCGCGGTGCATGTGGCCCAGACGCTCGCGCCCATGGCCGCCGAACTCGGCTTCGCGGTGACGGTGATCGATCCCCGCCGGTCCTTCGCCTCGGAGGACCGCTTCGGCGCCGTCACCCTCAACCACGAATGGCCCGACGAGGCGATGGAGGCGCTGGCGCCCGACACGCGCACCGCCGTCGTCACCCTCACCCACGACCCCAAGCTGGACGATCCCGCGCTCGACGTCGCCCTGCGCAGCAAGGCCTTCTACATCGGCGCGCTGGGCAGCCGGCGCACCCATGCCAAGCGCGTGGAGCGGCTGAAGGAGCTGGGGCATGACGACGCCGCCCTGGCCCGCATCGCCGCGCCCGTGGGTCTCGACATCGGCGCCATCACCGCGCCCGAGATCGCGCTTTCCATCCTCGGCCAGGTCGTGGCCCGCAGGCGCGGCAAGTGAACTTCGGCCCGACGCCGCTGGATGAGGCGGAGGGCGCCGTCCTCGCGCATTCCATTCGCCTGGCGGAGCGGGCGCTCAAGAAGGGCACGGTGCTCGATGCGGCGGCCATCGCGGCGTTGCGGGCCGAGGGCCACCGCGAGGTCATCGCCGCGCGCCTCGACCCGGACGATGTAGGCGAGGACGAGGCGGCACGCCGCGTCGGCGAGGCGATGGAGACGCCGCTCGTCGCGCGCAGCCGCGCCGCCACGGGCCGCGTCAATCTGATCGCGCAGTCGGCCGGGCTGCTGGTGCTGGACGCCGGGGTGATCGACCAGCTGAACGCGCTGGACGAGAGCCTGACCATCGCGACCCTGCCCAATTACAGCCTGGTCCAGCCCAAGGAAATGCTGGCCACCATCAAGGTCATCCCCTTCGCCGTGCCCGGCCCTGCCTTGGCCACGGCCCAGGCGCTGCTGCGGCGGCAGAACGTGCTCGCCTTGCATCCCTTCCGCCCGCTGAAGGTCGGCCTCGTGCTGACGGAGCTTCAGGGCATGAAGGAGAGCGTGATGGCCAGCGCCATTGAGATCACCGGCGCGCGCATCGCCGCGCTGAAGGGCACGCTGCTCCCCGTCGAGCGCGCGCGCCATGAGGCCGGCGCCACCGCCGAGGCCCTGCGACGCCTCCTGGCCCAGGGCGCGGAGATGCTGCTCGTCATGGGCGCCTCGGCCACCATCGACCGGCGCGACGTCGGACCCGCCGCCATCGTGCAGGCCGGCGGGCGGATCGAGCATTTCGGCATGCCGGTCGACCCGGGCAACCTGATCTGCCTGGGCGCGGTCGGTGACGTCCCGGCGCTGGTGCTGCCGGGCTGCGCGCGCAGCCCCAAGGTGAACGGCTTCGACTGGGTGCTGCAGCGGCTTTTCGCGGGCGTCGCCGTGACCTCGCGCGACGTGATGGCCATGGGCGTGGGCGGGCTGCTCAAGGAGATCGAGACGCGGCCCCTGCCCCGCGCCAAGGTGCCGCCGCGCCGTGCGCGCCAAGTGGCGGGCCTCGTCATGGCCGCCGGGCTTTCGAGCCGGATGGCGCCGCTGAACAAGCTGCTCGTCACCGACGGCGAGGGCGTCGCCATGGTCGCGCGCGTGGCGGAAAAGGTGCTGGCGAGCGGCGTGACGCCGGTGCTGGTCGTGACCGGCCATGACCGCGAGCGCGTTCAGGCGGCGCTGGCCGGCCGGCCCGTGATCTTCGTCCATGCCGAGGACCACGCGCAGGGCCTCTCCGCCAGCCTCAAGGCCGGCCTCGCCGCTTTGCCGCCGGAGGCCGAGGGCGTGCTGGTCGCTCTGGGCGACATGCCGCTGGTGGAACCGGCGGTGATCGCGCGGCTGCTCGCCGCCTTCGACCCCGAGGAGGGGCGCGCCATCGTGCAGCCGAGCTTCGGCGGCCGGCCGGGCAATCCGATGCTCTGGGGACGCGAGTTCCTCCCCGAGATGATGCGGCTGACCGGCGACATGGGCGCGCGCTCGCTGGTCGCGAAGCACGCCGACCGCCTGGCCGAGGTCGAGGTGGCGGATGACGGCGTGCTGCGCGACTTCGACACGGCCGAGGCGCTGAAATCCGCGCCGGGCTTCGGGGCCAGGGTCCCGGCGTGACCTCGCGCATCCCGCGCGACTGGACGATCCTCGAAAGCCCCGAGAACGCGCAGCACGACCGCTGCGTAGACATCTTCCTCCGGCCCAACGGCACCTTCGGCTTCGAGGAGTTCCGCCGCGACGTGGAGGATGGCGGCCGCTGGACGCCGGTGAGCTATTTCTCGGCCGCCGTCTTCGCCTCGCGCGAGGCCGCGCGGGCGGCGGCGGCCCAAGCCGTGGCGTGGCTCCGCCCGTAGTCCACCGAATGTTCGGATGACGAACCGAATGGTTGCATCCCGCGACCGGCAGGCGTCACACTTGGCGGCCGGTTTCAGGAGAGCCTCCATGACCTTCGACCTTGCGCGCCGCGGATTGCTCGCCACCGCGATGGCCGCCCCCTTCATCCGCGCCGCCGCCGCGCAGAGCACCTTCGAATGGGTCGCGGGCTCGCTCGGGGGCGGCTGGTACACCATGGCCGCCGGTCTCGCCTCGCTCGTGCGCGAGGAGAATCCGCAGATCCAGATCCGCGTCGTCCCCGGCGGCGGCCTCGCCAATCCGACCCGCATCCAGAACGGCCAGAGCCAGATGGGCTGGGGCATCGACGCCTTCACCGCCGCCGCCTTCAAGGGGGAGGAGCCCTATACCTTCGCCCATCCGAAGCTGCGCAGCCTGGGCACCGGCTATTCGCCGACCGACCACTACCTTCTCGGCCGCGCCGACGGGCCGAGCGACATGCGCGAGATCCTGACCACGCGCGCCCTCAAGCTCGCCACGCCCCAGCGCTCCTCGACCGACGAGATGTCGGCGCAGCGCATCCTTCGCTTCGTCGGAACCTCGCCCGAGCTGATCCGCGCCTCCGGCGGGCGCTATCTGAACGGCAGCTACAACGACATCGCCTCGGCCTTCAACGACGGCCAGGTGGACTACGTCTACATCGCCCTCGCCCGTCCCGCCGCGCTGCTGACCGAGATCGCGCAGGGCCGCCGCGCGGCCAAGCTCATCGCCTTCCCCGACGATATCCGCACCCATATGAAGGCCACCTTCGCCTATTCGGAGGCGAGCGTGCCGCCGGCCGCCTATCCGACGCTGCTGAGCGCGCCGATCATGGTGACGGCGATGGACAGCGTGGTGCTCGTCGCCGACACGACGCCCGAGCCTGTGGCCTATGCCATCGCCAGGACCTTCATCCGCAACAAGGGTCAGCGGCTGTCGACCATCCATGCCTCGATGGAGGCCTATGATCCCCTGACTTCCTGGCAATACACCGGCTGTCCGCTGCATCCGGGCGCGGCGCGCGCCTATCGCGAGGCCGGGGCGATGCCGGCCTGAGGATCCTCCCTTGAGAACCCTGAAGGGCTGGCTCGGCATCGCGGTCACCGCCTGGCTCGCGGCGGCGGCGGGAATGCATCTCTACTGGGGCGGTTTCGGCTTCCCCGAGCCCGTCTGGATGCGGGGCTTTCACCTCGCCGTCTTCGTGCCGCCGCTCTTCCTGCTCTATCCGGCCCGCGCGTCCTCGCCGTCCGACCGGCCGAGTCTCGTCGACTGGCTCTGGGCCGCGGCGGCCACGACGCCGCATATCTGGGTGATGATCCAGGCCGGCGCGGTGGCGGACCGCATGGAATATGTCGATCCCTTCGGACCGGTGCTGATGATGCTGGCCGTCCTCGCCATCGTCACCCTTCTCGAGGCCACGCGCCGGGCGGTGGAGCCGGGACTGGCCTGGATGGTGATCCTCTCGCTCGCCTATATGCAGTTCGGCCACCTGCTGCCGGGCGTGCTGAACACCCGCGTCTTCACCCCGGCGGAAATCCTGGAATCCGCCTGGCTCGTGCCCACGGCGGGCGGCGTCTACGGGCCGCTGACGGGGATCGTGGCGACCACCATCGCCGTCTTCATCATCTTCGGCAGCTTCATGCAGGCGAGCGGCACGGGGCGGCTCTTCTCCAATTTCGGCGCGGCCGTCGCGGGGCGCTATTCGGGCGGGCCGGCGAAGGTGGCCGTCATCACCTCGGGCCTCTTCGGAACCATGAGCGGCAGCTCCGTCTCCAACGTCATCACCACGGGCGCCATGACCATCCCGCTGATGAAGCGCGTGGGCTATCGCGCCTCCGTCGCCGGCGGCATCGAGGCGGCGGCCAGCGTGGGCGGCGCGCTCATGCCCCCGGTGATGGGCGCGGCGGCCTTCGTCATGGCCGAGATGACGAACATTCCCTACGCCGCCATTGTGAAGGCCGCGGCCATCGGCGCGGTGCTCTACTATTTCGCCATCCTCGCCGCGGTACATTTCGAGGCCAAGCGCGCCGGCATGCAGCCCATGGCCCTCGCCGACATCCCCGTCTGGCGCGAGGTGGCGCGCGACGCGCATCTGGTCGTGCCGATCTTCGTGCTCGTCTATCTGATGACCGAGCGCTGGAGCGGCAATTTCGCGGCCTTCATCTCCACCGTCGCCATGGTCGCAGTCGCGATGCTGCGCCGGAACACCCGCATGGGCTGGCGCGACGTGGTGCGGGCGCTGGCCAATGCGGGGCATACCATGGCGCCGCTCGCCGTCTCCATCGCCGGATCGGGGATCGTGGTGGCGGCCCTGACCTCGACGGGAATGGTCGTGGCCTTCGGCGGCATCATCAAGGAGCTGGCCGGCGGCTCGCTGCCCTGGCTGCTGGTGCTGCTCTGCATCACCGTGCTGATCCTGGGCATGGGCATCCCGACCACGCCCTCCTACATCATCGCCGCCGCCATCGGCGTGCCGCAGATCATCGAGGTCGGCTCGCGCGTGCTCGGTTATTCACCAGCCGAGCTGATGCTGCCGGCGCACCTCTTCCTCTTCTATTTCGCGGTGATCGCGGATGCGACGCCGCCCGTGGCGGCCGCGGCCTTCGCGGCGGCGGCCATCGCGGGTGCGGGGCCGACCATCACCTCCATCCACGCCACGCGCTTCGGCATCGCCGGCTTCACCGTGGGCTTCGCCTTCATCTACGACCCCGAGATCATGCTGCGCGGCGCGCTGCCGGACATCCTGACGGTGGTGGCGATCCAGGTGGCGGCGCTGACGGCGGTGACGGCGGCCTATGCGGGCTATCTGATGGCGCCGATGGGCCTCGCGCCGCGCCTGCTGCTGGGGATCGCGGGCCTGCTGGGGGCCTTCGGCTACTTCCTCGCCGATGGAGCCCGGCTGGCGGTGGTGCTGGCGGGCCTGGCCGTCCCGGCCCTGTGGCAGGTGCTGGCGCAGCGGCGGCTGGCGACGGGCTGAATTACCGCCGTCATCCCCCGCCCATCAGCCGCTGGTTGCGCCGGTCCAGGGCATCCAGCCCGCCCAGATAGCGCGCCTGCGCCGGATCCCAGCGCAGCCGCCCATAATGGATCAGCGCGTTGAGCGTGCGCGGCCTTCCGCGCTGCGTGCAGATCCGCGCCTCGCGCACCGCCATCACCAGCTCCGCATAGCCCTCGCGGGAGGGTTCGCGCGTCGTCAGCGAGGTCATCCGCTCCTCCAGGCGCCAGGGCTCGCAACCGCGCGCGTCGCGCTGGACGGAATAGAGCGTGGGCCCCTGGAACACCTGCTGCAGACGATCCTCGACCGGCGTCGCGATCAGATACTGGGCGAAGCTTTCCGCGCCGTCCTGATGGCCGTTCATCACCGCCACCGCCGCGCGCCCCTCGCCCAGCAGGACCATCTGCGCGATCGACGGCGGGCCGCCTCGGTCCGTCTGCACCAGCAGGGCGCCGGCCGGGCGGTATTCGGGCGCGACCTGCGCCATCACCAGCGCGCCGGCGACCAGGATCGCGACGTGGTCGCGCTCGCCCTCGGAGATCATCGCCCAGCTCGCCGGCTCGCCATCCGCCAGGTCGATCTCCGCCGGGCCGGGCGGCGTGTCCTCGCCCGCCACGGCATCGGGCACGGCGCGTGCGCCGAGGGTCCGGCTCGCACGCCCGTCGGGGCCGAGATCGGGATAGAGCTCGCGCAGGATATCGCGGAAGGTCACGACGGCGCGTTCGCTCGGCCGGCTGTCGAGCGGCCTTCGCGCGCCGTCGCGGATGGAGACGACGGCGGGGCCGTCCTGGGCCTGCGCTTGGGCGGGCGCCAGCCAGGCGGCCAGAGCGAGGAGGACGGCTAGGCCGGTTCTTGCTGGCATGGGGTCAGGGCCTCCGTCAGCCCGAAGGCCTCGCCGATCAGCGTGACGCTGCGCCGGCGGGCCTTGGGATCATGGCATGGGGTGAGGATCGCGACCTCCTGGACGCCGAGCTCCGCCGCCAGGGCGGAAATCCGCGCGCGGACCTGCTCGCCGGTGCCGATGATGGCGCGCGCCCTCATGCGCTCCACCTTCGCCAGCTCGGCCTCGCTATAGGGATAGGCGGCCGCTTCCTCGGCGCTCGGCAAGGGCGGGTAGACGCCGCGGTCGCGATGCAGGCGCCACAGGGCCCGCGAGGCGAAGAGCCGCTCGGCCTCGGCCTGGGTGTCGGCGGCCAGGGCATAGATGCCGATGGCCGAATGCGCCTTCTGCCCGCGCAGCTCGCGGAAGGTGTCGCGATAGACCGCAAGGGCCTCGGCGCAGCCCTGCCCATCGGTGATGAAGTAGGCGTAGCAATAGGGCAGCCCGAAGAAGGCCGCGACCTGCGCGCCGTAGTCGCTGCTGCCGAGGATCCAGACCTCCGGGACGGTCGGAACCTCGGGGCTGGCGCGCACGTCGCGATAGGGGTGCTGCTCGGGCAGCCCGTCGCCGAGCCAGCCCAGCAGGTCACGCACGGCGGCAGGAAAGTTGTCGGCAGCGGTCCCGGCATTGGGGTTCAACGCATAAGCGGTGCGTCCGTCGCTGCCCGGGGCGCGGCCGAGGCCCAGATCGATGCGGCCAGGCCCCACCGCCTCCAGCGCGCGGAACTGCTCGGCGACCTTCAGCGCGGAGTAATGCGGCAGCATGATGCCAGCGCTGCCCACGCGGATCCGCCGCGTGGTGGCCGCGATGGCGGCGATCACGATCTCGGGCGCGGAGCCCGCATGGCTGCGGCTGTTGTGGTGCTCGGCGAGCCAGTAGCGCGCATAGCCGAGACGGTCGGCCAGCCTCGCGACCTCCATGGTCTCCTGGATCGCCTGGGCGGCATCTCCCCCGGAGACGATGGTGGACTGGTCGAGGATCGAGATCGCGAGTTGCATGCCCGGAAGCTTAGGGCGCGATCCGCCGCATCGCCATGGGCCAGGCGTCCTTCATGCGCGGTGCCGCCAGAGCTCGGCCGTCACGCCCTTCAACTCGATCAGGCCGTCCTGCGTCGCCCCGAGCCGCTGGGCGAGCCGGCGCGAGCGCGCATTGTCCGGATGGATGAAGCTCGCCACCGGGGTGGGCAGCGTCCCTCGCGCCCAGCCCAGCACGGCCGAGGCCGCCTCGAAGGCGAGGCCCCTGCCCCATTCGGCCGGCGCAAGGCCATAGGCGAGCTCCGGCATGGGCCAGCCCTCCGGATGCAGGATGCCGGCGCGGCCGATGAAGCGTCCCTCCCGCTCGATGGCCCAGAAGCCGCAGCCGCGCAGCTGCCAGTGCCCGAGCTGGACGGCCATGGCGATCCAGGTCTCGCCGCGCGTGCGCGGTTTGCCCGCGCTCTCGCCGACGCCCAGGTGGCGCATGAACTCCGGATCGGCCTGGAGCGCCGCGAAGGCGTCGAGATCGGCCTCGGTGAAGGCGCGCAGCAGCAGCCGCTCCGTGCGCAGGACGGGGATCATCACTCCGTCCCGAAGCAGCGATCGCCCGCATCGCCGAGGCCGGGGACGATATAGCCCCGCTCGTTGAGTCTTTCGTCCAGCGCGGCGGTCGTGATCGGCACGTCCGGATGGGCGGCGCGGAAGGCGGCGATGCCCTCGGGGGCGGCCACCACGCAGGCGAAGCGGATCGAGGTCGCGCCGGATTGCTTCACGCGATGGATCGCCTGGATGGCCGAGCCGCCGGTGGCCAGCATCGGGTCCAGCACCAGCGCGCCGCGCCGGGCGAGGTCGCGCGGCAGGCGCACCACGTACTCCGTCGGCTGCAGCGTGTGCTCGTCGCGCACCAGGCCGAGATGGCCGACCGGCGCCTCGGGCAGCACCATCCGCGCGCCCTCCAGCAAGCCGAGGCCCGCCCGCAGGATCGCCACCAGGCAGGGCTCGGGCGCGGCCAGCACGGGCGCGGTCATAGGGCCGACCGGCGTCTCGATGCCCGCCTGCGTCTCGTCGAGGTCGCGCAGGGCCTCGACGGTCAGGATGGCGCCGATCTCGGCGAGGATACGGCGGAAGGTGGCGCTGTCGGTCTCGCGCCGCCGGATGCGGGTGAGCTTGGCGCGCATCAGCGCGTGGTCGGGGATGTGGAGTGGGATGCTCATCGGTCGGTCAGCCTCAGTTCGATGCGCCGGTTGCGGGCGTAAGCCTCGGGCGTGTCGGCCGGGTCGATCGGCTGGTGTTCGCCGAAGGCGGCGGCGGCGACGCGGTTGGCCGGCAGCCCGGCCTCGATCAGCAGGTTCGCCACCGCGATGGCGCGCGCGGCGGAGAGCTCCCAGTTGGTCGCGTAGCGGTTGCTGCGGATGGGCGAGCGGTCGGCATGGCCGTCCACGCGCAGCAGCCAGGGAATCTCGGGCGGAATGCGCGAGGCGATGTCGAAGAGCACGCGCGAGAGCTGGCGCAACTGCTGCTGTCCGACCGCCGAAAGCTCGGCCGAGGCGGGCGGGAAGAGCACCTCGGACTGGAAGATGAAGCGGTCGCCGACGATGCGCAGCTCCGGCCGGTCGCCCAGCACCTCCCGCAGGCGGCCGAAGAACTCGCTGCGGTAGCGCTGGAGCTCCTCCACGCGGCTGGCCAAAGCGGCGTTCAGCTGGGCGCGCAGGTTCACCACCTGGGCGTCGTTCTCGCGGTCGCGCGCCTCGGAAGCATCGAGCGCATTGGCGAGGCGATTGAGCTGGCCGCGCAATTCCTCCAGCTGGCGCGTGAGCAGCGCCACCTGGGCGCGCGCGGCTTCCGACAGGCGCTGCTGTTCGGCGGCCTGGCCCTCGGCGCCCTGGCGGCGCTGGGCCTCGCTGGCGGTGGCGGCCTGTGCGGTTTGGGCCGCGCGCTCCGCCTGCTCGCGCAAGGCGTTGAGGCGGGCAATGTCCTGCTGCAGCCGCGCCAGGTCGGCCAGCCGCGCCTCGATGGTCGCGCGATCGGTGGTGACGGTGCGGTTCAGCGCCTCGGCCTGGGCCTGGAGGGCGGCGATGCGGCGCTCCATCTCGGCGGCGCGGGCGGCGGCCTCGGCGGCCTGGCGGCGGATGGTCGCGAGCTCCTGCCGCGCCGTCTCCAGCGCGCCGGTGGTCTCGCGGGCCTGCCGCTCGGCGGTCGCGCGGGCCGTCTGCTCGGCCGAGAGGCCGCGCTGGAGCTCGGCCAGGCGCTGCTCGATGCCCGCGCGCGTGGCGCGCTCGGCCGTGAGGGCCTGATTCGCCTCGGCGAGGCTGCGCGTGGCCGCGGCGCGCGCGGCCTGCTGGGCGGCGAGGTTGCGGTTCGCCTCGGCCAGAAGCTGCTCGCTTGCGGCCCGCGCCGTGGCCGAAGCGCGGGCCTGTTCGTTCAGGCGCTGCACGGTCAGCGCGGTGTCGCCCGTGGCGGATTCGGCGCGGCCCAGCGCCTCGGCCAGCTGCGTCTCGGCGCGGGTGAGCTGCTGCGCCTGCACGGCGCGCGCGGCCTCCAGATCGGCAAGGCGGGCCGCCAGCCGGTCGCGCTCGCCGCGCAGGCTGGTCGCATCGCCGGCCAGGGCATCGCGCTCGGAGTTGAGACCGCGCAGTTGTTCGGAGAGCGTGTCGCGCGCGCCGGTCGCGCCGCGCAGGTCGTCGGAGGCGCGGGTGAGGAGCTGACGCAGCTCCGCCGCCTGCCCACGCTCCAGCGAGAGCAGCTCCGCAAGCTCGGCCACCTGGGCGTTCAGCCGGTCGAGCGCGCGGTCTCGGTTGGAGAGCGCGGTGGACAGGAACCCCTGCGCCAGCACGAAGACCAGCAGCACGAAGATGATGACCATGAGCAGCGTGGACAGCGCGTCCACATAGCCCGGCCAGACATCGAAGCTCTGCGCCCGCGAGCGGCGCCTAGCCACCGGGATTGCCGCCCGGGATCTGCTGCGTCCCGCCCGAGATGGCCATGATGGTGCGCGTCAGCACGCGGATCTCGCTGCGCAGCTCCTGGGTGGATTGTGCGCGGCCGGAGGCCACCTCCTCCAGCAGCCGGGCCAGCAGCAGCTCGGTGTTGCGCAGATGGCCCCGCGCCGCGTCGTCGATGGCGCTCTGGCCCTGATAGGCGGCGAGCTGCGTCAGAACGGGGGTGAGCTGGGCCTGCTGCTCGGCCATGCGGGCGATCATCTGCTGGGTGCCGCGCATCTGGTCGCCCAGCAGCGAGAGCTGTTCGGCAAGCTGGCTGACGGCCATGGCGGTGGTGCCGCGCGCCTCTTCGCCACGCGCCATGATGGCCTGCAGCGCCTCCAGATTCTCGGCCGTCTGCTCCAGCAGCGCATGCACGAAGACGGGCATGGAGCCGCCCTCGGATTCGCCGCCCAGCGCGCCGGAGGACAGCCGCGTCTGGCTGGCCAGCCAGTCCTCCAGCTCGGTGTAGAAGCGGTTCTGCGCCTGGCCCGCCGTGAGGTCGAGGAAGCCCAGCACCAGCGCGCCGGCAAGGCCCAGCATCGAGGAGGAGAAGGCCACGCCCATGCCGCGCAGGGGTTCGGCCAGGCCGGCTTTGAGCTGGTTGAACAGCGCGTTCACGTCGCCCGAGCCGACCGACATGCCGCCGATCACCTCGGCCACCGCGCCGATGGTCAGCAGCAGGCCCCAGAAGGTGCCGAGCAGGCCGAGGAAGATCAGCAGGCCCGTCATGTAGCGCGACAGCTCGCGCGTCTCGTCCAGGCGGGAGGAGATGCCGTCCAGCAGCGAGCGCATCGCCGCGGTGGAGAGGGTGAAGCGGTCGGTGCGGCGCGCGGCCAGCATGCTCGCCATGGGGCCGAGCAGCTTGGGCGTGGGGCGCGCGGGGTCGCCCTGGCGGGGGTTGCGGAAGGCCTCCAGCCAGTCGACCTCGGGGCGCAGCAACATCACCTGGCGGATGTTCCACAGCACGCCGAGCAGCAGCACGAAGAGGATGAACCCGTTGAGGATCGGGTTCGCCTCGAAGGCATGGTGCAGCGAGGGGTAGAGCAGTGCGACGACGACCCCGACCAGAGCGAGGAAGGCCAGCATGCGGGAGAGGAAGGCCGTCGGCTTGGTCATGCCCGGGACACTACCCAGGCCCGGGATGGGACGCCAGTGAGGCGAGAGGCTTCCCCCTCGCGCTCACCCGCAAGGGGTGTTCCGGCCGGATTCAATTCTCCGGCCGCACGCCCATCGCCACCGTCCGCTCGTCCATCCGCGGCTCGTGCCGGAGCCCCTTCCTGAGCGCCCAGGTATTGGTCAACTGCACGAGCTGGATCATCGGCATCTCCTCGGCATAGCGCGCCGTGACCTGCTGCCAGAGCTCGTTGCGCGCCGTGTCGTCCATGGTGGCCGAGGCGCGGGCCGTCAGCCCGTCGAACTCGGCGCTGGAATAGCGCGCATTGTTGTTCGCCCCCGTCAACCGCTGGCGGTCATGGGTGGCGACGACATTGGCGAGGTAGTTCGAGGCCTCGCCCGTGGAACTGCCCCAGGCGCCGATCTGCATCGCATACTCGACCCTGGCCCGGCGCGGCACGAAGGCGGTCCAGGGCAGCGCCTCGACCTGCACGCGCACGCCGATCCGCGTCCACATCTGCGCGACCGCCTGGGTGAGGCGCGCGTCATTGGGCCAGCGGTCGTTGGGCGTGTGGACGGTGAGGCGGAAGCCCTCGGGATAGCCGGCCTCGGCCAGCAGCCGGCGCGCGCCCTCCGCATCGAAGGCCTGGGGCTTCACGTCGGCATTGTAGCCGAAGGCGCCGGCCGGTAGCCATTGCGCGGTGGAGACGGAGGCGCCTTCCATCACGCGGTCCACCAGCGCGTCGCGGTTGATCGCCATGGAAAGCGCGCGGCGCACGCGCACGTCCTTGAAGGGATTCACCGGCAGCGGCGTGCCCGCATTATCGGTGACGAGCGGCGTGCCGCCGTCGCGCGAGTAGTCCGGCGCCATATAGACGGTGCGCAGGCTGGCGATCTCCGTCACCGTCAGCCGCGGCTCGCGGCGCAGGCGGGCGAGGTCGCTGGTGGGAATCTGCTCGATCAGATCCACATCGCCGGCCAGCAGCGCCGCGGTGCGGCCCGCATCGTTCAGGATCATGCGGTAGTTCACGCGCGACCAGGGCTCGCGCTCGCCCCAGTAACTGTCGTTGCGCTGGAGCTCCACGCGGTCTCCGGCGCGGTAGGAGACGAGCTTATACGGACCGGTGCCGATGGCGGCGCGGCCGGAATTGTAGTCCTCGGTCGCCGCGCCCTCGCCCGCATGGCGCGAGATGATGCTGACCGAGGCGAAGTCCAGCGGCAGCAGGGGATGCGGCTGGCGGGTGTGAATGCGCAACGTCAGCGGATCGCGCACCTCGACGCGCGCGATGGCGCGCAAGAAGCCGCCGAAGCCGCCGGGACTGTTGGCCACATTGGGCACGCGCGAGAAGGTGAAGACCACGTCGTCCGCCGTGAAGGGCTTGCCGTCGTGCCAGGTCACGCCCGCGCGCAGCTTGAACTCCCACTCGGTGTCCGAGACCACGCGCCAGCTTTCCGCGAGAGCGGGACGCATGCGCGACTGCCCGTCGCGCTCCACCAACCTGTCGAAGATATGCATGGTCAGCGCGTTGTTCGGCCCGACATTGTGGAAATGCGGATCCGTCGTGGTGACCGGCGCGCCGGCGCCGATGGTCAATATACGGTCTTGCGCCGTGCCTTGCGCCCGGACCTGAACCGTCGCGGCGGCCGGCGGCACGAGGGCCGCCAGCGCCAGTGTACGTCGCTTGATCATATCCACCCCGACATCTTTGACGGGGAGGCTAACAGCATCAGGGGGCCGGGCGCACCCCCATTGCGACCGTCCGCTCATCCATGCGCGGCTCGTGCACGAGGCCGCGGCGCAGCGCCCAGGCGTTGTTGAGCTGGAAGAGCTGGAGCGTCGGCACCTCCTGGTCGACCAGGGCCACCGCCTCGTGCCACAGCGCCTCGCGACGCGCGTCGTCCATCTCGACGGAGGCCCGCGCCGTCAGCGCGTCCACGGCCGGGTTGGAATAGCGCCCGGCATTGTTCGCGCCGGTCAGCTTCGCCCGGTCGTAGCTCGAGACGATGTTGATCATGAAGTTCGAGGCCTCGCCGGTCGAGCTGCCCCAGGCACCGAGCTGCATGGCGAATTCCTGGCGCGCGCGGCGCGGCACGAAGGCGGAGAAGGGCAGCGCCTCCAGCTGCACGCGCACGCCGATCCGCGTCCACATCTGCGCCACGCCCTGGGCGATGCGCGAATCATTGGGCCAGCGGTCGTTGGGGGTGTGCAGGGTCAGGCGGAAGCCGTCGGGGAAGCCGGCCTCGGCCAGCAGGCGCTTGGCGCCCTCCGCATCGAAGCGCTGCGGGCGGATGGCGGGGTTGTAGCCGAAGGCGCCCTCGGGCAGCCACTGCCCCGAGGCGACGGCGCCGCCCTCCATCACGCGCTCCACCAGGGCGTCGCGGTTGATCGCCATGGAGAGCGCGCGGCGCACGCGAATGTCGCGGAAGGGGTTGGCCGGCAAGGGCACGCCGGCATTGTCGGTCACCAGCGGGGTCGCGCCCTCGCGGGAGAAGTTGGGCGCCATGTAGACGGTGCGCAGGCTCGCGACCTCGGTCACCTGCAGGCGCGGGTCGCGGCGCAGGCGGGCGACGTCGCTGGAGGGGATCTGCTCGATGAGGTCCACGTCGCCGGCCAGCAGGGCCGCCGTGCGGGCGGCGTCGTTCAGGACCATGCGGTAGTTCACCCGCGTCCAGGGCTGCGGGCCGGCCCAATAGGCGTCGTTGCGCACCATCTCGACGCGGTCGCCGGGGCGGAAGGAGACCAAACGATAGGGTCCCGTGCCGATGGCGGCGCGGCCGGAATTGTAGTCCTCCGTGCCCATGCCCTCGCCCGCATGGCGGGAGACGATGATCACCGAGGCGAGGTCCAGCGGCAGCTGCGGGTTGGGCTGGCGGGTGTGGACCCGCAGCGTCTGGGGATCGGGCACCTCGATGCGCTCGACCAGGCGCAGGAAGCCGCCGAAGCCGCCGGGGCTGTTGGGCACGTCGGGGATGCGGGCGAAGGAGAAGGCGATGTCATCGGCCGTGAAGGGCCGCCCGTCATGCCAGGTGACGCCCTGGCGCAGCTTGAACTCCCACTCGGTGTCCGAGATCGCGCGCCAGCTGGTGGCCAAAGCGGGGTGCAGGCGGGACTGGCCGTCGCGCTCCACGAGCTTGTCGAAGATGTGCATCGACAGGGCGTTGTTGGGGCCCATGTTGTGGAAATGCGGGTCGATGGTGGTGACGGGCGCGGCGGCGCCGATGGTCAGCGTCTGGGCTGAAAGCGTTTGGGCCGAAACGGTGACGGGGGCCAGGACCGCAAGGGTCGCGGCGAGCTTCTTGAGCAAGGCCAAATCCTTTTCGCAACTGCGAAAGGATTAACAGGAGTTCCATGCCGGGCACCATGCCCGGCAAAGACAATTCCCGAAGCTAAGTCTCCTCGCCGCGTACCCGCTGACGCACGACCGGCCGCGTGGGGCCCGCCCCCTGCCGCCCGATCGGGATGGAGCGCACTTTCACCTCGGGCATGGGGCGCTGGAGGTCGATATGCAGCAGGCCGTTGTCGAGGAAGGCGCCCTCGACGTCGATGCCCTCCGCCAGGACGAAGGCCCGCTGGAACTGCCGCGCGGCGATGCCGCGATGGATGAAGATGCGCCCCTCGCCATCGTCACGCTGGCGGCCGCGGATGACGAGCTGGTTGTCCTCCTGGGTGATCGCGAGGTCGTCCATGGAGAAGCCGGCGACCGCCAGGGTGATGCGCAGCCGCGCCTCGCCCGTCTGCTCGATATTATAGGGGGGATAGCCATCGGCGTTCTTCTGAACGCGGTCGAGCATCTGCTCGAGATGGTCGAAACCCAGAAACAACGGCGAGCCGAACACCGAGGAACGCGACATTGAGCCTCCTGCAAGGAGCGAGTATGGCCCCACGCCCCTGGAATAGGCGGCATGCGAGCCCGTGAGACTTGGCCCGGCGGGCGCGCCGTTGCAAGCCTGGGGCGGCGGGGCTACCTCCCCGGACATCATGATCGACGAAAAACTGCCTATCCTGATTGTTCCCGACGCCCGGCTGCGCCTCAAGGCCCGGCCGGTCGGCCCTGCGGACGACGATATCGTCCGCGCGCTGGCGCCCCGGATGCTGGCCACGATGTACGCCGCGCCCGGAATCGGGCTGGCCGCGCCGCAGGTGGGCTCGAACCTGCGGCTGATCGTGGTGGACGTCGCCGGCAAGGAGGAGGCGCCCGCGCCGATGGTCCTGATCAATCCGGAGATCATCGCCGCCACCAAGGAGATGGCCCTGCGCGAGGAAGGCTGCCTCTCGCTGCCCGGCCAATACGCCGATGTGGAGCGCCCGGAGCGGATCAAGCTGCGCTGGCTGGATCTGGAGGGGTCGCGCCAGGAGATGGAGGCCGAAGGCCTGCTCGGCGTCTGCCTGCAGCATGAGATCGATCATCTGAACGGCGTGCTCTTCGTCGATCATCTCTCGCCGCTGAAGCGCAACATGATGCTGCGCAAGCTGGCCAAGGAGCTCAAGAAGGCGAGGGATGAATAAGCCCCTCAAACTCGCCTTCATGGGCAGCCCGGACTTCTCGGTCCCTGCCCTGCACGCCTTACATGCGGCGGGCCACGAGATCCGCGCCGTCTACACCCAGCCGCCCAAGCCCGCCGGCCGGGGCCAGCAGGAGACCCCCTGCCCGGTCCATCGCGCGGCCCTGGCGCTCGGGCTGGAGGTGCGCACGCCCGCGCGGGTGAAGCGCGACACGGCCGAGCACGCGGCCTTCGCCGCGCTGGAGCTCGATGTCGCGGTGGTGGCGGCCTATGGGCTGATCCTGCCCTTGCCGATGCTGGACGCGCCGCGGCGCGGCTGCCTCAACATCCATGCCTCGCTGCTGCCGCGCTGGCGCGGGGCGGCGCCGATCCACGCGGCCATCCTGCATGGCGACACCGAGAGCGGCGTCACCATCATGCGGATGGAGGAAGGGCTCGACACGGGCCCGATGCTGCTCAAGGGCACCGTGCCGCTCGGCCCGCGCGCCACCACCCCCGAGCTGCACGACGCGCTTTCGGCCATGGGCGCGTCGCTGATCCTGCGCGCGCTGGACGAGGATCCCCCCGCCGTGCCGCAGCCCGAGACCGGCACGACCTATGCCGCCAAGCTCACCAAGGCGGACGGCCTGCTCGACTGGACGCAGCCGGCCACGGCGCTCGATGCCAGGGTGCGGGCGATGAATCCCTGGCCCGGCGCCTATTTCTCCCATCGCGGCGAGGTGCTGCGCGCCTTGGCCGCCGAGCCCGTCGAGGGCTCGGGCGCGCCCGGCGAGATCCTGCCCGGCCCGGCGCTCACGGTGGCCTGCGGCAAGGGCGCGCTGCGCCTGACGCGCCTTCAGCGCCCCGGCCGCGGCGCCATGGACGCCGACGCCCTGCTGCGCGGCTACGCCCTGCCGCCGGGGACCATTCTGGGCTGATGCCGAACTACGCCCTCCTCGTCGAATACGACGGCACCGCCTTCTTCGGCTGGCAGCGCCAGGCCAGCGGCCCCTCCGTCCAGCAGACGCTGGAGGAGGCGGCGGCCGCGGTGAATGGCGGCGTGGTGCCGCTTGCCACCGCCTCGGGCCGCACGGATTCGGGCGTGCATGCCGAAGGCCAGGTCGTGCAGGTGAAGCTGTCCGCCCGTCTCCCGCCGGATCGCATGCGGGCGGCGCTCGACTTCCACGTGAAGCCGCACCGCATCGCCATCCGCGCCGCGGCCTTCGCGCCGGAGGGGTGGTCGCCGCGCTTCTCGGCGATCCAGCGGCACTACCGCTACCGGATCCTCGCACGCCGCGCCAAGCCGGCGCTGGAGGAAGGGCGCGTCTGGCACATCCCCTTGCCGCTCGATCACGAGGCGATGCATGCGGCCGCGCAAGGCCTGATCGGCAAGCATGACTTCTCGGCCTATCGCGCGACCTCTTGCCAGGCGGATTCGCCCGTGCGCACGCTGGAGCGCCTGGACGTGACCCGCATGGGCGAGGAGATCCACATCTTCGCGAGCGGCCGCAGCTTCCTCCACCACCAGGTGCGCAACTTTGCGGGCACGCTCTACGAGGTCGGGCTCGGGCGGCAGCCGGTCGCCTGGCCGCGCGAGGTGCTGGAGGGACGCGATCGCCGCCTCGCCGGGCAGACGGCGCCGGCGCAGGGGCTGTGCTTCCTGAACGTAGAGTATCCGGAGCCGCTCGACTGGTGTTGATGCAGGCCCTTGACCTCAACTTCGGTTGAGGTTTTAGACAAGCGCCGGCCTAACAACAGCCGGAGCCAGAACGCCCATGCCAAGCCCCCCTTCGCCTTCGCCGATCCGGAATCGCCTGCCGCAGATCGCGGCCTGGATCCTGGCCGTCTTCTTCGTGGTCGGTGGCATGGCCAACATCGCCGGACCTCAGGCGATCCTCGACGACTATGAACGCTGGGGCTTTCCCGGCTGGTTCCACCATGTGACCGGCGGCCTGGAACTATTGACCGCGCTTTTCCTGGTAAGAAACCGGACAAGACGGATGGGCGCGGCCCTGGGCGCGCTGGTGATGGCCGCGGCTGCGACGACGCTCCTCCTGCATGGAGAGTACGGTCACGCGCTCCTGCCGCTTGGCCTCCTGGCCGTGCTGGCGCTGCTCGGTCGGGCGGCGTTCAGCCGCCGGTGATCTTCGCCGTCAGGGCGCCGATGAACAGCCCCATCGTCAGGTCCAGCACGACGAACATCGCCGCCGCCATGCCGGGGATATTCAGCGCGACCCGCGTCACGAACCATTCCAGCCAGATCGCATAGCCCACCGCCACCAGGCCCAGCGCATTGCCGACCCAGCCGGGCAGGCCCAGCACGCTCGGCACCAGCAGCACGATCAGCAGCGCATATTGCACGAGATTGGACCAGTTCCAGGCCGCGATGAAGCGCGGCCAGTCGCCCGAGCGCTTGGCCCGCTGCGCCAGCCCCAGGGAGGCCAAGGCGAAGGCCACCCAGCTCAGGGTGTAGCCGATCAGCTCCGCCACCAGCGCGACCGCCACGCCGCTCGGCGGCGCGCCCTGCGTCGACCATCCGATGATGCGCAGCACCAGCAGCACCGGCAGGCAGATGAGCGCGGCGAGGAAGGAATGCCGCGCGCCCTCCAGCCCCGGTGCGATCAGCGCCAGCCCCTCGACACGGCCGCGCGCGAAGAGGATGGCGGCGGCGATGCCGTTGGCGACGCTGGGCGGGTTCAGCGCAGGCACTCCTCGATCACGATGCGATACAATCCGGCGAGCGCGCGCAGCTCCTCGACGGGCGCGCATTCGTCGCGCTGATGCAGGGTCGCGCCCACCGCGCCGAGCTCGGCGACGGGGCAGTAATGCGTGATGAAGCGCGCATCCGAGGTGCCGCCGCCGGTATCGAGCCTGGCCTCGAGGCCCGTCCCGCGCCGCACCGCGCGCTGCAGCGCTTCGACGAAGGGGCCGGGCGAGGTCAGGAAACTCTCGCCGGAGACGGAGACGCGCAGCTCGTGATCGGGCGCATGCTCGGCGAGCACGGCACGGATGCGCTCGGTCAGGGCGCTCGAATGATGGTGGTCGTTGAAGCGGATGTTGAAGAAGGCCTTCGCCTCCGCCGGGATCACGTTGGTGGCCGTGTTGTCCACCTGGAGGCCGGTGACCTGGAGCGTCGAGGCCTCGAAGAACTGGCTGCCGGCATCCAGCGGCTCGGAGGTCAGCGCGTTCAGCACGCGGATCAGCCGATGCACCGGATTGTCAGCGAGCTGCGGATAGGCGCTGTGGCCCTGGCGGCCCTTCACCGTGATGAAGGCATTCATGCTGCCGCGCCGGCCGACCTTGATGGTGTCGCCGAGCTGCTTCTTGGAGGTCGGCTCGCCCACGACGCACATGTCGGGCGTGTGGCCGTTCTCGGCCATCCATTCCAGCACGCGGCGCGTGCCGTCCACGCTCGGCCCCTCCTCGTCGCCCGTGATGAGCAGCGAGATGGAGCCGGGATGGTCGGGATTGGCGGCGATGAAGTCGGACAGCCCGGCCACGAAGGCGGCGATGCCGCCCTTCATGTCGCAGGCGCCGCGGCCGTAGAGCACGCCGTCCTTGATGACCGCCGCGAAGGGGTTGTCCTTCCAGGCGGCCTCGTCGCCGGGCGGCACCACATCGGTGTGCCCGGCGTAGCAGAGATGCGGCCCCTCCGTGCCGCGGCGGGCGAAGAGGTTGTCCACCTCTCCGTACTTGAGCCGCGTACAGGTGAAGCCGAGCGGCGCGAGCGCCGCTTCCATGGTCGCGAGCGCGCCGCCATCGGCCGGCGTCACGCTGCGGCAGCGGATGAGCGCCTGCGCCAGCGGGATCGGGTCGGCCGGTTCTTCCGGCAGGTTGCCTCGCGCCAAGGTCTTAGTCGCGCAGCAGGTCGTTGATCGAGGTCTTGGCGCGCGTCTGCGCGTCCACCCGCTTCACGATCACGGCGCAATAGAGGCTGGGTCCCGGCGTGCCGTCCGGCAGCGGCTTGCCCGGCAGGTTGCCGGGGACCACGACCGAATAGGACGGCACGCGGCCGACGAAAATCTCGCCGGTGTTGCGGTCGATGATCTTGGTCGTGGCCGAAAGGAACACGCCCATGGAGAGCACCGAGCCCTGCTCGACGATCACGCCCTCGACCACTTCGGAGCGCGCGCCGATGAAGCAATCGTCCTCGATGATGACGGGATTGGCCTGCAGCGGCTCCAGCACGCCGCCGATGCCCACGCCGCCCGAGAGATGCACGTTCTTGCCGATCTGCGCGCAGGAACCCACCGTCGCCCAGGTGTCGACCATCGTGTTCGCGCCGACATGCGCGCCGAGATTCACGAAGCTCGGCATCAGCACCACGTTCGGCGCGATATAGGCGGAGCGGCGGGCGATGGCGCCGGGGACGGCGCGGAAGCCGGCTTCCTTCCAGCGGTTCGGGCCCCAGCCCTCCCACTTCAGCGGCACCTTGTCATAGGCACCCGCGGAGGTGTCCATCGGCGCGGAATCGGTCAGGCGGAAGGAGAGCAGAACGGCCTGCTTCAGCCACTGATTGACCTGCCAGGTGCCGTCCTTGGGCTCGGCGACGCGGGCCTTGCCGCTGTCCAGCATCTCGAGCGCGGCCTCGACGGCCTCGCGCGCTTCGCCCTGGGTGCTGGCGGAGATGGTGTCGCGCTTTTCCCAAAGGGATTCGATGGTGGACTGAAGGCTGGACATGGCGGCTCCTGGATTGGCGCCCAGAGGCTTCGCATCGAGGGCCCGTAGCGTCAATGCGGGAGCGTCAATGCAGGGGCGTCAGCGCGCCGGCGCCTCCAGCACCGAGGCATGCAGCCAGCCGATCGCGACCCCGCCTTGGGCGACCTGATACCAGCCGCCCGGCGCCTCGCCGACGACCTCGAGCGTGGTCGAGGCCGGGACGACGCCGATGACCTCGCCGCCGATCGGTCCGTTGCGCAGATTGGCGCCGGTGCGGGCCCAGGTGGTGACTGTCTGCCGCGAGGCGGGCAAGGCGGCCGGCGCGCTGGGTCCCGCCAGGATCTGCACGCCCGCTGGGGCGGCCGGCGGGGCGGCGGCGGCCGGCGCGGGCATCGGGGGCACGGCGGCCGCAACCTCGCCCGGCCCCGCCCCGGGGATGGCCGGCAACGGCGGATAGCTGCGCGCCATGGGCCGATTCGTCACCGGACCGCCGCCGTCGAAGCAGCGATCCACCAGTTCGAGGAAAACGCGCGTGGCCTCGGGCCCGGTGGCGCCGAGCGTGAAGCCCGTCACCCGCGCAGCCTCGCCCTCGAAGGCCACGACCGCGACATAGGGAATATAGGGGTCGCCCGCCCCGGCGCTGGAACGGCCGCAGACGGCCACTGTATCGGCCAGCGCCTGGGTGAAGACCTGCACACCGCGCAGCTGCGTCTCCCGCCCGTTCAGGCGGTCGCGCAGCGATGCGGCGGCGGCGTCGCGCGCCGATTGCTGGCGCGAGGCCGGCGGCGGCGCCGGTCCGGCGGAATCCCGCTTCTCCTCGCGGCAGGCCGCGAGGGCGAGGAGGGCGATCAGGGCAGCCAGGGAAACTCTCACGGGCGGGAGGATAGCCCTCGCCGCCCGGTAAAGCACACCTTGGAATATACTAGCTGGATCTTACTTCTTCACGCCCGCGCCCTGGGCGCGGAGGTCCGAGATGGTCGCGCGATTCGTGACCTGCTCCGGATTGGTGCGGATCTCGATGATCGCGGGCTTGCCGCTCGCGACCGCGCGCTTGTAGGCCGGCACCAGCTCGTCGGTCGTCTCCACCAGCTCGCCATGGCCGCCGAAGGCCTCGATGAACTTGGTGAAGTCCGGGTTGGTCAGCAGCGTGCCGCTGACGCGCTCGGGATAGACTCGCTCCTGGTACATGCGGATCGTGCCGTACATGGAGTTGTTGAAGACGAGGATGATCGGCGCCACGCCGTGATGGAAGGCGGTGGCGATCTCCTGGCCGGTCATCATGAAGCCGCCGTCGCCGACGAAGCAGATCACCTGCCGGTCGGGGAAGGAGATGGCCGCGCCGATCGCCGCCGGCACGCCGTAGCCCATGGCGCCGTTGGTGGGGCCGAGGAAATCCTGGCCCTCCTTCACATGCATGAAGCGCGTCGGCCAGGTGGCGAAGTTGCCGGCGTCGGTCGTGAAGATCGTGTCCTTCGGCAGCTCCTTCTCCAGCGCCTGGAGCGCGCGGGCGAGGTTGATCTTGCCCTCGTATTCCGGGGCCGCGGCCTGCTCCTCGCGGGCGGCGCGGACCTTCTTGCGCCAGCTGCCCCAGACCGGCTTGGCGATCTTCTGGCCCTTGAGCGACAGGGCGAAGGCATTCACGTCCGAGGTGATGCCCAGCGCGGGACGATAGACGCGGCCGATCTCGGCCTGGTCGGGATAGACCTGAACGAGCGGCGTGGCGCCCGCCATGTCCAGCAGGGTGTAGCCCTGGCTCACCGGCTCGCCCATGCGGGTGCCGAAGGCGAGGATGAGGTCGGCCTCCTTGGCGGCGGCCACCAGCTTGCCGTCGGCGCCAACGCCCAGATCACCCACGAAATGCTCCGACGTGCCGTCGAACAGGCCCTGGCGGCGGAAGGAGACGCAGGTGGGGATGTCGTTGGCGACCACGAAGTCACGAATCGCGTTGCGGCCCTCTTCCGTCCAGCGGCTGCCGCCGATGATGGCCAGCGGGCGCTCGGCCTTGGCGAGCAGCGCCATCATCCTGGGAATCGCGTCGGGCGAGGGGAAGGCGGGCATGATGTCGGCCGGGCCGATATCGGGCACGGAGACCAGGTCCTTCTGCATCTCCTCGGAGATGGCGATGACCACGGGCCCCGGACGGCCACTGGTCGCGACGTCGAAGGCATGGGCCATGATCTCGGGGATGCGGTCGGCATGGTCGATCTGCGTGACCCACTTGGCCAGGGGCGCGAACATCTTGCGATAGTCGACCTCCTGGAAGGTCTCGCGATCCGTCTCGATGACGGGGATCTGGCCGACCAGCAGGATCAGCGGCGTGCTGTCCTGCATGGCGACATGCACGCCGATCGAGGCGTGGCAGGCGCCCGGGCCACGGGTGACGATGGCCACGCCCGGCTTGCCGGTGAGCTTGCCATGGGCCTCGGCCATGTGAACGGCGCCGGCCTCGAAGCGGCAGGTGATCAGCTCGATCCGGTTGCGGACGGCATAGAGCCCGTCGAGCAGATCGAGATAGCTCTCGCCCGGCACGGCGAAGACATGCGTCGCCCCCTGCGCCACCAGGGCGTCGGCCAGCAGCTTGCCGCCGCTGCGCTCGGTGATGGACTGACCCTGGTTCGGCGACTTCGCCATACGACATTTCCCCCATTCGGAATCTGGCCGGAAACTAGACCGGGTTTATCGGGCCGTCACGGGCACGGTCGTCGTTACGTTACGAGATTTGCAAGCCGCCCTCGGACCGGCTATTTGCGAACCATTCTCAATGAGGCGACATGACCCCGAGCAAGACCGGCACGGCCAGGCCCCCCCTCGCGGCCGGCAACCGATCCTTCTGGCTGAAGCAGCTGCACCAGTGGCACTGGATCAGCTCGGCCATCTGCCTGATCGGGATGCTGCTCTTCGCCGCGACCGGCATCACGCTGAATCACGCGGCCCAGATCGAGGGATCGCCCAGGACCGCCGCACGCACGGCCATGCTCCCCGCCGCGCTGCTGGAGGCGCTGCCGCCGACCCAGGGCGACGTGAAGCGCGCCCTCCCCGCGCCGCTGCGCGACTGGATCTCTCGCGAATTCGGCGTCACCGCCGGCGACCGGGAGGCCGAATGGTCGGCCGACGAGATCTACCTTCCTCTGCCCCGCCCCGGCGGCGACGCCTGGATCAATATCGACCGCCAGACGGGCGAGACGCGCCACGAGGTCACCACGCGTGGCTGGGTTTCCTACCTCAACGACCTGCACAAGGGCCGCAACACGGGCACGGCCTGGAGCTGGTTCCTCGACGTCTTCGCGATCGCCTGTTTCGTCTTCTGCCTGACCGGGCTCTTCCTGCTGCACATGCATGCGGGCGGGCGGCCGACCACCTGGCCCATGGTCGGGCTTGGGCTCGTGGTGCCGGTCGTCCTCGCCATCCTGTTCATTCACTGAGAGGTTCCATGCGTCTTCTTCCCGCCCTCGCCGCCAGCGCCGCCGTGCTTCCCGCCTTGGGCGCGGGCGCGGCCGAGTTGAACGTCACCCTCGAGATCCCGACACTCACCGTCGCCGAATACCACCGCCCCTATGTGGCGCTCTGGGTCGAGCGGGCGGACCAGTCCACGGCCGCCAACCTGGCCGTCTGGTACGCGATCCGCCTGCGCGACAACGAGGGCGAGAAGTGGCTGAAGGACATGCGCCAGTGGTGGCGCCGTTCGGGCCGCGATCTGCGCATGCCCATCGAGGGCGTGACCGGCGCGACGCGCGCGCCCGGCCGCCACACGCTGCGCTTCGACGCGGCGAGCGGTCCGCTCGCGAGCCTGCCGGCCGGTCAGTATAACCTCGTCGTCGAGGCCGCGCGCGAGGTGGGCGGCCGAGAGCTCCTCCGCGTGCCCTTCCAGTGGCCGCCGGCAGCCGCCCAAACCGGCACTGCCCAGGGCTCCACCGAGCTCGGCGCTTTCTCCGTTTCCACCCAGCCCTGAAGAAGAAAGGTCAGAAGATGATCTCCAGCTTCCCCTTCCGCCGCCTCGTCCTGGCCGCCATGGTCGCCCTGCCGGTCGGCCTGGCCCCGGTCGCCGAGGCCCTGGCGCACCGCGCCTGGATGATGCCCTCGGCCACCGTGCTCTCGGGCAATGACCCCTGGGTGACGGTCGATGCCGCCATCTCCAACGACCTCTTCTACTTCGAGCATTTCCCGATGCCGCTCGACGGGCTGACCGTCACGGGGCCCGACGGCCGCGCGGTGACGGTCGAGAACCAGTCGCGCGGGCGCTATCGCAGCACCTTCGATTTCCGCCTGACCGAGCCCGGCACCTATCGCGCCTCCGTCGCGGCCGAGGGCATGTCCGCCACCTGGCGCCAGGGCGGCGAGCAGCGCCGCTGGCGCGGCACGCGCGAGGCCTTCGCGACGGCCGTGCCCCAGGGCGCCGAGCAGCTGCGCGTCACGCTCAGCCAACGCCGCAACGAGATCTTCGTCACCCGCGGCGCGCCGAGCGAGCGCGTGCTGCAGCCGATCAACGAGGGGCTGGAGATGGTGGCCATCACCCATCCCAACGACCTCGTCGCCGGCGAGCCCGCGCGCTTCCGCCTGATGCTCGACGGCCGCCCGGCCGGCGGCGTGGATGTGGAGGTCGTCCCCGGCGGCAATCGCTACCGCGACGCGCTGAACGACCAGAAGATCAAGACCGGCGCGGATGGCGTCTTCGAGATCCGCTGGGGCGGCCCGGGCATGCATTGGGTCAGCGCCTCGGTGCGCGACGACAATTCCGGCATCGCCGGCGTGCAGCGCAATGCCAGCTACGCCGCGACGCTCGAGGTCCTGCCCTGAACAGGGTCCTCGTCCCTGAACTGACCGCATCGCTCGTCCCGGCCCGGCCGGGCGAGGTGCGGAGCCTGGGTGGGGCGACCATGGGAACCACCTGGTCGGTCCGCTACCTGGGCCGCGTGGAGACCTCCGCGCTGCGCCCCGGCATCGAGGCGCGGCTGGAGACGGTCCTCGCGCAGATGAGCGGCTGGCGGGCGGATTCGGACCTGCGCCGCTTCAACGCTGCGCCCGCCGGTTCGCGGCACCGGCTGCCCGCCGAATTCCTGACGGTCCTGACCTGCGGGCTGGAGATCGCCGCGCTCAGCGGTGGCGCCTTCGACCCCGCCATGGCGCCGCTGGTGGACCTCTGGGGCTTCGGCCCGGTCCCCGCCGCCGAGGGCACGCCGCAGGCCGGCGATATCGCGCGGGCGCTGGCGAAACCCGGACTCGCCCTCGATGGCGGCGCGCTGTTCCAGCCGGGGGGCCTCGGGCTCGATTTCTCGGGCATCGCCAAGGGCTATGCGGTCGATCTCGTCGCCGAGCATCTGATCGCCCAGGGCCTAGGCTCCTTCCTGGTCGAGATCGGCGGCGAGCTGCGCGGGCTGGGGATGAAGCCCGATGGCTCGCCCTGGTGGGTCGCGATCGAATCCGTGCCGGGCACCTCCACGGAGCAGGAGGATTTCGTCGTGGCGCTGCACGGCCTCTCCATCGCCACCTCGGGCGACTATCGCCGCTTCTTCGAGCAGGACGGCCGCCGCTACGGCCATACGCTGGACCCACGCACGGGCTGGCCCGTCGCCCATGACGTCGCCTCCGTGACCGTCCTGCATCCGAGCTGCATGCGCGCCGACGCCTGGGCCACGGCGCTCTATGTGCTCGGCCCGAGCGAGGGGCTGGAGCTCGCCGCGCGCCATGGATTGAGCGCGCTTTTCGTCACGCGCGAGGAGGGCGGCCTGGCCGAGCGCATGTCCCCCGCCTTCGCCGCCATGCTGGACTGACCTGTGTCGCCCGAGACGGAACGCACCCTGACCGCCGGCGCGGTGCTGCTGGCCTATGTCGCCTTCTGCGGCCTCGTCGCCTGGCGCCGCGCGCGCAGGCGACGCCTCGCCGCCCTGCCGGATTCCGCGGGCGACCGCGCGCCCGTGCTCGTCGCCTATGCGAGCCAGACCGGCTTCGCGGAGGAGCTCGCCCGGCGCAGCGCCGAAGCCCTCATCGCCGGGGGCGTGCCGGCCCGCATCGCGCCGCTGGAGGCGCTGGACGCCGATACCCTGGCCGTCGCCGGCCGCGCCGTCTTCATCGTCAGCACCACCGGCGAGGGCGACCCGCCCGACCATGCCGCGCGCTTCGTGCGCCGCGTGATGGGCCACAAGGCCGCGCTGGGCGATCTCGACTACGGGCTGCTCGCGCTCGGCGACAGCGGCTATGCGCGCTACTGCGCCTTCGGCCGCCAGCTGGACGCCTGGCTGCAGACCCAGGGTGCGACGCCGATCTTCGACCGCGTCGAGGTGGACGACGCCGATGGCGGCGCGCTGCGGCACTGGCAGTATCACCTGGGCAAGATCGCGGGCGTGAGCGAGGTGCCGGACTGGGCGCCCCCCCGCTTTGCGGAATGGCGGCTGGTCGAGCGCCGCGAGCTCAACCCCGGCAGCCCCGGCGGTGCGGCCTTCCATCTCGCGCTGGAGCCGATGGAGGGGAGCGCCGAATGGCAGGCGGGCGACATCGCCGAAATCGGCCCGCGCAACGCCATCGAGGCGCTGGCCCGCTTCCCGCCCTATTTCGCCGAGGCCCTCGCCGACCGGATGCTCCCCGAGGATCCGGCCGAGCTGGAGGGCCTGACGCCCGAGCAGGCGCATGAGCGGCAGAAGCCCCTGCCCCATCGCGAATACTCCATCGCCTCGCTCGCCGGCGACGGGCGGCTGGAGCTGGTGGTGCGGCAGGCGCGGCATCCGGATGGGCGGCTGGGCATCGGCTCGGGCTGGCTGACGGAATTCGCGCCCATGGGCAGCCCCATCGCGCTGCGCCTGCGCAGCAACCGCGGCTTCCACGCGCCCGAGGAGGACCGGCCGATGATCCTCATCGGCAACGGCACGGGCATCGCGGGGCTACGCGCGCATCTCAAGGCGCGGGCGGCGGCGGGGCGCCGGCGCAACTGGCTCATCTTCGGCGAGCGCACCCGCGCGCAGGACTTTCTCTATCGCGAGGAGATCGAGCTCTGGCAGGCCGAGGGCGTACTGACGCGGCTCGACCTCGCCTTCTCGCGCGACCAGCCGGCGCGTCTCTATGTGCAGGACCGGCTGCGCGAGGCGGCGGGGGCCTTGCGCGAATGGATCGCGGAGGGTGCGGCCATCTATGTCTGCGGCAGCCTGGAGGGCATGGCCACGGGCGTGCACGCCGCCTTGGCCGAGGCGCTCGGCCATGAGGCGCTGGAAGCCCTCGCCGAGGAGGGGCGCTATCGCCGCGACGTCTACTGATCGCGGAGCGCATCCGGCGTCCGGCGGAAGCCGATCGCGAGGCGGTTGAAGGTGTTCATCAGCCCGATGGCGATGGTCAGGTCCACCAGCTCCTTCTCGGAGAATGCCGCGGAGGCGGCCTGGAAGGCCTCATCGGGGATGGCGGTATCGGCCACGCGTGTCACCGTCTCCGCCCAGGCCAAGGCCGCCCGCTCGCGCGGATCGAACAGCGCCTCGGCTTCGCGCCAGACCGGGACGAGGACCAGCTTCGCGAGGGCAAAGCCCTTGGCCGTGAGCGCCTTGGAATGCAGGTCCAGGCAATAGGCGCAACCGTTGATCTGGCTGGTGCGGTAATAGGCCAGCTCCAGCAGCTCCTCCGGCAATCCGGATTGCATGATATAGCCATAGACGCCGCCCAGCGCCTTCACGCCGGCCGGCGCGACCTTCATGTAGTCGATTCGTTCGCTCATGGTCCTGTTCCTTCGCAAGGGCGTTGTTCCACCCAGACGAGATGCCCGCCCCGGAAGTGACATGCGGCCCAGATGTCACATGGGGCCGAAGGCGGATGCCGCACTGCAACCACCATCACCGTCGACCATTAAGGTTTCCGACAAGGATTCATCATGCCCCTATTCCCCATCTTCGCCCTGAACGTCGCCGCGTGACCGGCTCCCGCTTGAAGCTGTCCGTCCTCGGCGCCCTGCTCGCCTTCTCCGGCACCGCGGCCCTCGCCCAGCCGGTCCGCGTGCAGCTGCCCGAAACCCCGAATCTGGGCGAGCCCGTGCGCGACGTGCAGGTCCCCGACTCGCGCGGCACCTTCTCCTTCATGCTGGACAACGACCTCTTCGCCGGCACGGACAAGAATTACACCAGCGGCTTCCAGTTCGACTGGCGCTCGCCCTCCTATGATCCGCCGCGCTGGGTCTCCGCCGTCACCGGGCGCTTGAGCCTCATCTTTCCCGAGGGCGGCACGCCGCGCTGGGGCGTCTCCTTCGGCCAGAACATCTTCACGCCCGAGGACACCTCGCGCCGCAACCCCGACCCGCGCGACCGGCCCTATGCCGGCTGGCTCTTCGGCACGCTCTCCCTGGCCTCCTATACCGCGACCTCCTATGGCAGCCTGGAGCTCCAGGCCGGCATCGTGGGCCCCGGCGCGCTGGGCGAGCAGTTCCAGAACGGCGTCCACCGGCTGCGCAACTTCGACCTGGCGGAGGGCTGGAGCCATCAGCTCAAGGACGAATTCGGCCTCAACGTGATGCTCGCGCGGCAGTGGCGCTGGAACTACGAGACCGGCATCGAGGGGCTGCAATACGGCTTCGTGCCGAGCCTCAATGCCAGCCTGGGCAATGTCTACACCTATGCCAGCGCCGGGATGATGGCGCGTATCGGCAGCAATCTGAACGCGGATTTCGGCCCGCCCCGCACGCGCCCCGCGCAGTCCGGCTCGGCCTTCTTCCAGCCCGAGGGCAGCGGTTTCGGCTGGTACGTCTTCGCCGGCGTCGAGGGCCGCGCCATCGCGCGCAACATCTTCCTCGACGGCAACACCTGGCGGGACGGGCCGCATGTGACGCGCGAGCCGCTGGTGGCCGACCTGACGGTGGGCTTCGCGGTTATGTACCGCCGCGCCCGCCTGACCGCGAGCTATGTGGCGCGCACCCAGGAGTTCACGACCCAGGGCGGCGGGTCGCAATACGGCTCGCTCGCGGTCGCCTTCCGCTTCTGACCGACCACGGCGAGGGCGTGCGCGCCCTCGCCGCGCGGCAGGCGCTCCCGTTCACCCGCACGCACGGCGCCCGCACCACGACCGGCGGCGTGTGGCGGGCATGGCGAAGAACTCCACCGATTCCCATCGGCCAAGCATCTCTGGAAGACGGACGGTGCGGCCGCCTGAGACGGCGGCTGACCTTTGAATGTAATGGGTGAGGCCCGTCGGGGTTCTCGTCCTGCCGATGAATCCCGGCCCTGTCAGGGCTGAGGAGGCTGGTGCTGTTGGGGGGGATTGAACCCCCGACCTCTCCCTTACCAAGGGAGTGCTCTACCACTGAGCTACAACAGCTGGCGGGGCGGTTCCTAGCTTTGTGCTCGCGGTGCTGCAACCCCCCGCAGCCCGAAAATGATCGGCGCCCTCACGAGCCCGGAAAAAACTTGACATTCTGTCAGCCTGATCATCGACTGCATGCACGGGAATTGATCAGTTTTTTACGCCCCTCAAGCAAATAAAATAATTTCCGGAGGAGAATTCATGTCTGACTGGCAGAGTGGAAAAATACCCACTCCATATATTCCCATTTCTCGCGTGCCGATACCACCATCCCAGGTCTTCGACTACCGGCAGTCTTATGACGCACGCTGGAAAATCAAGAAGATATCTTCCAACGGTGCCTGCCAAGGCCTTTCGATCTTCTGGGTCATCAAGTCAGCGAACGGTGACGACTTCGCTACATGGCTCGGTCCTCCCAGTAACGCCTCCACCACCCATGGGCAACCGGGCCCGAAAATGGGGAAGGAGATGGATGACATCATTCGGGTCATGGTACAGCAGCAGAAGATCTTTGATCTTCCCCAGAAAAGCCGCAGCCTCAACATGAACTGGGCCAGGGATCGCATCGCGAAGCTGGATGGTCTGGGCGATGGGAGCGGGAGCACGAAACTTAGGGCGACGGGCAACCTGACGCTGCTGCAGGGCGCGTCGGCCAAGCAAATCGCGTCGGAGGTCACGAGTACCGACGGGTTCGTCTTCTTCGGCTTCTCGATGACCGCGACCGATCAGCAACCGGGATGGGGCCATGCCGTGGCAGCCCAGGTGACGACACCGACGGTGAACTTCTTCGATCCGAATTATGGTCAATATCACTTCGAGGACCTAAGCGATTTCCACGTTTGGTTCGAGCACACCCTCATGCCGCAATACGGCACGACAAACCCCGACACCGCCGAAATCCAGCACTTCTCCTGAGCTCATTCCGCGGCAAAGCTCCCGCGATCTGCCGCAGCCTGGGCGTGTCCCGGCGCCCGGCCTTGGAAAGGCCGTCTGTCCATGGACAGTTGCCGATAGCCGCCCCGGCGTGTAAGCCCTCCCGCCTCAGCTAAACCCACAGAAATACAGGTGCCACGCCCATGGCGAAGATGCAGGCCAATCAGATGCGCGCGGGCATGGTCATCGAATTCGAAGGCCAGCGCTACACGATCATCCGCCAGAACATCATGATCCCTGGCAAGGGCAATGCGATCATCCAGGTCGACATGCGCAACATCAAGACCGGGTCCAAGAAGGACCAGCGCTGGCGCACGGCCGACGTGGTCGAGCGCCTGACGACCGAGGACAAGGAGTTCACCTACTCCTATCCCGAGGGCGAGATGCTGGTCCTCATGGACCCGGAAACCTTCGAGCAGACCCAGGTTCCCAACACGATTCTCGGCGACCGCCTGCCCTTCCTGCAGGAAAACATGACCGTGAACGTCCGCCTCATCGAGGGCGACCCGGTGGCCATGGACCTGCCCGAGCTCGTGACCCTCGAGATCGCCGAGGCCGACCCGGTGGTGAAGGGGCAGACCGCCTCCTCCTCCTACAAGCCGGCCCTCCTCGTGAACGGCATCAAGACCATGGTGCCCCCCTTCATCACGACCGGCGAGCGCATCGTGGTCCGCACCGAGGACGCCTCCTACGTGGAGCGGGCCAAGGGCTGATCCCCAAGGGTTTATAGATATGTCCGGTTCCTCTCCCCGCCTTTCCCCTGCGCTGAACGTCGTGGTCTCGGCCGTCCGCAAGGTCGGCCGCCGCCTGCTGCGCGACTTCTCCGAGGTCGAGCAGCTCCAGGTCTCGATGAAGGGCCCGGGCGACTTCGTCAGCCAGGCCGACCTCCGCGCCGAGCAGACGCTCCGCGAGGATCTCGGCAAGGCGCGTCCGAACTTCGCCTTCCTCATGGAGGAAAGCGGCAGCTCGGGCGATGCCGACTGGGAGTGGCGGTGGGTGGTGGATCCGCTCGACGGCACCACCAATTTCCTGCACGGCATCCCGCACTGGTGCATCAGCGTGGGCATCGAGAAGCGCCTCGCCGACGACAAGTCGGAGATCGTGGCCGGTGTCGTCTACAACCCCGCCTCGGACGAGCTCTTCTGGGCCGAGAAGGGCATGGGCACCTTCCTCAACGACAAGCGGATGCGCGTCTCCGCCCGCCGCGAGATGAACACCGCCCTCTTCGCCACCGGCATTCCCTTCGCCGCCACGCCGAAGAAGGCGGAGTTCGCCCATGCGCTGGTGCGACTGATGCCCCAGGTCTCGGGCATCCGCCGCTTCGGCGCGGCCGCGCTCGACCTCGCCTGGGTCGCGGCCGGCCGCTACGACGGCTATTGGGAGCTGGTGCTGAACAAGTGGGACATCGCGGCCGGGCTCATCCTGGTGCGCGAGGCCGGCGGCATCGTGACGGCGCCCGACGGCGGCGATCCCTATGCCCAGTGCAATATCGTCGCCGGCAACCAGCACCTTCAGGGCAAGCTGCGCGACGTGGTGGTGGAAAGCCTGGCCGCGGCGGCCAAGGGCCGCTCCGTGGCGGGCTGATGCGCCGCCGCGTCCTTCTGACGACCGCCTTCCTGCTCCCGGGGCTTCTGGCCCCGGGAGCGGCCTGGGCTCAGGCGCCGGGCGCCACTTCCGCCCCTCTGCCGCCTTTGCCGCCCTTGCCCAATATCCCCCTGCCCCGCGGCATCGCCCTGCTCGAGCCCGGTGCCTGGCGCGTTGAATTCCCGCACGGGGGCGAGGTGCTCGAAGCGCCCCAGCGCGTGGTCCTCGCCCGAATCGGCGCGGCCCTGAGCGCGGGAACCGAGGGGCGGATCACGCTCATCGCCGAGGTCAGCGAGGGCGACGACCTTTCCACCACACGCCGCCTGTCGCTGGTTCGGGCGCGGGCCGTGAGGGCGGCCCTGGTGGCCGGCGGCCTCGCCGAGACGCGCATCGACCTGCGCGCCATGGGCCGCACCGCCGCCATCCGCGATTCCGTGGACGTCCTCGCGCCGATCGTGCCGAAGCCCTGATCTCGGCGAAGCCCCCGGTCTCGGGGGAGCCATGCCGGGCAACCCTTGGGGCCGCCGGGGGGTTAACTGCGACACCCCTTTCGGAGACGTCGCATGAAGGCCCATCCCCTGCCCGCGCGGATCTTTGTCCTGGTCTGCGACGGCGCCAAGGCGCTGATGCTTCACAATGAGGGCGACGCGCTCCAGCCACGGCTCGTGACGGTCGCGGCCTTCGACGAACCGGCCATCCCCACTCGCGAGCTGGGCACCGACCGTCCCGGCCGCACCCATGCCCCCGGCGGCGCGCGCAGCGCCACCACCGAGACCGATCTGCGCGAGCAGGCCGAGGAGGCTTTCCCTCACCCGCATCGCGGACGCGCTCGACCAGGTGGTGCGCGAGAAGGAGATGAAGAACCTTCTGCTGGTGGCGCCCCCCGGCGCGCTCGGCGTCTTGCGGGGCAAGCTGAGCCCGTCCGTTCGCGGCGTGATCTCCGGCGAGGTCGCCAAGAGCCTCACCGGGTTGCCGGTCGACCAGATCGCCAGGCACCTGCTGACGGGCTGACGAGCGGGAGTGGCGGGCTGTGGCCGGCGCCGCTAGGGTCGCGTCCAGGGAACGACCAAGGACATCACAATGACCCTCTCACGCCGCGCGGCCCTGTCCGCGCCCATGCTGGCCCTTGGGGTCGCGCCCTCGCTGGCGCGCGCGCAGAGTTGGCCCTCCGGCCCCATCCGCATCGTCGTGCCCTTCGCGGCCGGCGGCAGCACCGACGCCGTGGCGCGCATCGCCTCGCCCGGCCTGACGCAGCGCCTGGGCGTGCCGGTGGTGGTCGAGAACCGCAGCGGCGCGGCGGGCTCGCTCGGCACGGGCGCGGTCGCGGGGGCGCGGCCCGACGGCAACACCTGGCTGCTCACCTTCGACAGCCACGCGACCCTGCCCGCTCTGCTGCCCAACCTGCCCTTCAACCTGACCGGCGATCTCGATCCCGTGCTGCTCATCGGCGGCGCGCCCTATGTGATCGCGGTGCGGCCCGACAAGCCCTATCGCAGCCTCGCCGACATCGTGGCCGCCGCAAAGGCCCGGCCGGATGCCGTCAACTACGGCAGCACCGGCAACGGCACGCTCGGCCACCTGACCATGGTGATGCTGGCCGCCCGCACGGGCATCCGCATCGCGCATCTGCCCTATCGCGGCGGCGGGCTCGCCGTGAACGACACCGTCGCCGGCCATGTCGAGATGATGATCGGCAGCGCGGCCCTGGTCGCGCCGCAGATCGCCGCGGGCAATCTCCGTCCTGTCGTGCAATTCGGGCCCGAGCGGCTGCCCGGCCTGAGCGAGGTGCCCACCGCCGTCGAAAGCGGCTTCCCGGGCCTGGAGGCGGAAGCCTGGTGGGGCGTCTTCGCACCGCATGGCACGCCGGCCGCGATGCAGCAGCGCATGACGACCGCGCTGCAGGAAAGCTTCCGCGACGAAAGAGTGAACCGCACCATGACCGAAAGCCAGCAAGCGCGTCTCGTGCTGGGCGGGCCGGAGGTGCTGCGGCCCTTCCTCGACCGCCAGATCGCGCTGTGGAGCCAGGTCGTGCGCGAGAATCAGGTGCAGGCCGACTGAGGGCGTCGGGCGCGCAACATAAATTTTCGGTCATCTTGTCGCGCGCGCCCGCCACCCCGATCTATCGGGCATGATCGACGCGCAAGCCCTTCTCGACCGCTTCCTGGGCTCCAATGCCCGCCCGGCTGCGGGGCAACCAGCCTCCTCGCCCTGGACCAACCCGGCGGCCTTCGGAGGCGTGGCGGATGCCGCCAAGCAGGTCCTGGGCCAAGGCGGCATGGGGGGGCTTGTCGGCGCTGCGGCGGCCGGCGGGCTCATCTCCCTCTTCACCGGCCGCAAGAAGGGCGGCGGGCTCATGAGCCATGGCGGCGCGGCGCTGCTCGGCGCCCTGGCCGACCGTGCCTTCCAGAACTGGCAGGCCGGCCGCGCACCGGCGGCCGCCCCTCCGGCCACCCTGGCGGATGCGGCGGCCGTGGACGCCCGCTTCCTGCCCGGCGCGGCGCCCGCCGCGACCGGCGAGGCCTTCGAGCTCGCGCTCATCCGCGCGATGATCGGCGCCGCACGGGCCGATGGACATATCGACGCCGAGGAACGGCGCCGCATCTTCGCCCAGGTCGAGGCCGCCGGGCTCGATGCGGAGGCCAAGGCCTTCGTCTTCGACACGATCGAGGCGCCGATCGGCGTCACGGAGGTCGCGGCGGCCGCCTCGACCCCGGAACAGGCCAGCGAGCTCTACCTGGTCTCGCGCCTGGCGGTGGATCCCGACGACCCGTCGGAACAGGCCTACCTGCAGGCCCTGGCCCATCGGCTGAAGCTGCCGGCCGAGCTGGTGGCCCATCTCGACCGGCAGGTGGACAGCGCCGTCGCGAACCCGGCCGCGCCCGCCGCCTGACGCCGCTTCAGGACGTCGGCAGGCCCAGCGCCGCGCGGAAGCGGTTCTTCACCTGAACGCCGTCGCGCGGCGGCAAGGCCCGGGGCGCTTCCTGGGCCGCGATCTTCACGGTCGTGAAGGACAGCGCCTCGCGCGCATGGATGCGCTGGCGCAGCCCCGCGATGGACGAAGCCTCGGTGATCGTCTCCGTCACCGGGAAGCCGCAGGCGGCGGCCACGGCCGCGAGCTCGATCCCCTGGCCCGCATGGCTCGGCTGCATCCCCGTCTCGCCGAAATGCCCGTTGTCGAGCACCACGATGGAGAGGTTGCGCGGCCGCCGCAGCGAGATCGTCGCCAGCGAGCCCAGGCCCATGAGCTGCTCGCCATCGCCGGTGATCACCAGCACCGGCCGCTCCGGCTGCGCCGCGGCGATGCCGAGGCCGACCATCCCCGAGCTGCCCATGGCGGCCCAGAGGTAGTAGTTGAGGTCGTGGTCGCCCGCCGCCATCACGTCGTAGGAGGGCGAGCCGAGGCCCGTCACCACCACCAGGTCGCCGCGATCGCGCAGCAGTTCGGCGACAACCTGTCGCCGGTCGAGATGTCCGCCCGCGCTCACTTCACCCACTCCTTCTCGCCGATCAGCCGCTGCCCGAGCAGCAGCGCGCAGGACCCATCGCCATCGAAGGCCATGGTGGCCGCGCCGCGCAGCAGCGGGCCGACATCCTCGGGCTTGTCCGCGCGCCAGGTCATCACGCCCATGAGCTTCAGCGCGGCTTCCGTCGCCTGGCCCATCGGGTTCTGCCAGTTGTTGAACTCGGCCCAGTCGCCGCGCATCGTCACCACCATCAGCAGCGGGAAGCGCGCGACGGCCGGCAGGGCCAGGGTGTTGATGCAATTGCCCACGCCGCTCGACTGCATGAGCAGCGCGCCGCGCTCGCCGCCGAGCCAGGCGCCGGCGAGGTAGCCAATGCCCTCCTCCTCGGTCGTGAGGACGACCGCCTTGATGTCGGGATCGGCCTCGGCGAGGCGGATCGCCGTCGAATGCCCGGCATCGGGCACGTAGACGACGTGCTTCACGCCGGCGGCCTTCAGCACGGCGAAGACCTCCTCGCGCCAGGAGATGGTTTCGGTGGTGGTCATCAGTCCTTGCCTAGATGGGATGGCGCGGAAGCTAGGCGCGAAGCCGACTTGCCGGAAATACAAGGTTGAAGAATAAGCTATGCCGGATTTATATGGATTCCATGGATCTGCGGCAGCTCAACACCTTCATCCAGGTCGCCGATCTCGGCAGCCTCAGTAAGGCCTCGGACCGGTTGCGCATCGCCCAGCCCGCGCTCTCCCGGCAGATCCGCATGCTGGAGGAGGAGCTGAAGCTGCCCCTCTTCGACCGCCATGGCCGCGGCATGGCGCTGACCGCCGCGGGAGAGCTGCTTCGGACACGCGCGGGAAATATCCTGCGCCAGCTCGAGGAGACGCGGGCCGATCTCAACCAGGAGGCCGGCGCCGTGCGGGGACGCGTGGTCTTCGGCATGCCACCCACGGTCGGCGACATCCTCGCCACGCGCCTCATCGAGCGCTTCATGGCGCTCCATCCCGAAGTCACGCTGCGCGCCGTCCCGGCCTTCAGCGGCTATCTGCTGGACTGGCTGCATGCCGGCGAGGTGGACATCGCGGTCGTCTACGGCACCGAGGCGAATGCCAGCATGCGCCTCTCTCCCCTGCTGGTGGAGAGCCTCTGCCTGGTGACGCCGCCCGGCGCCTCGCCGGCGCCGCACCACGCCATTCCCTTCGCCGAGGTCGCGCGCGAAAAGCTGGTCCTGCCCGGCCCGCAGCACGGGCTGCGCCGCCTCATCGAGCGCGAGGCGCGCGCCCATGGCATCGAGCTCCAGATCACCGTCGAGGCGGATGCGCTGCAGGTGCTGAAGGGGCTGGTGCAGCGCGGCCTCGGCTCCACGATCCTGCCCCTCGCTTCCGTGCATGCGGAGGTTGCGGCCGGGCTGCTGGGCGCGGCGCCCATCATCGATCCGCATCTGTCGCGCAAGCTCGTCATCGCCCAGCCGCTCGGTCGCCAGGCCTCGAACGCGGTGCGCCGCTTCGAGCAGGTGCTCCGCCAGGAGGTCGGCGACATGGTCCGCGAGGGCATCTGGGACGGACAACTGCTGGGAACCGATACAAATCCGGCATAGGTGCTTGGCAGGAATTGTATTTTGCTCGATGGCTGGCCGGGAGCAGGTTCCCGCGCAACAATCCCCACGCCAGTGTCACGACGAAGGTTCCCATGGACGCGATCATCAATGCCGACCCGCATGCCGAGATTCGCGAGGAGGTGCGCAAGCTCTGCGCCCGCTTCCCCGGCGAGTACTGGCGCGAGCTCGACGCCCGGCGCGGCTACCCCACCGAATTCGTCACGGCGCTGACCGAGGCGGGCTATCTGGGCGCGCTCATCCCCGAGGAGTTCGGCGGCGCGGGCCTGGGCCTCTCGGCCGCCTCGGCGATCCTGGAGACCGTCCACGCGGAGGGCTGCAACGGTGCGGCCTGCCACGCGCAGATGTACATCATGGGCACCATCCTCAAGCACGGCTCGCCCGAGCAGAAGAACCGCTACCTGCCCGGCATCGCCGACGGCTCGCTGCGCCTGCAGGCCTTCGGCGTGACCGAGCCGACCAGCGGCACGGACACGACCAACCTGCGCACCACAGCCGTGAAGCAGGGCGACAAGTACATCGTGAACGGCCAGAAGATCTGGACCAGCCGCGCCGAGCATTCCGACCTGATGCTCCTGCTGGCCCGCACCACGCCGAAGGACCAGGTCGCGAAGAAGACCGAGGGGCTTTCGACCTTCATCGTCGACATGCGCACGGTGCTGGGCAAGGGCCTCACCATCCGCCCGATCCGCACGATGATGAATCACAATTCCTGCGAGGTCTTCTTCGACAACATGGAGGTCCCCGCCGAGAACCTCGTGGGCGTCGAGGGCAAGGGCTTCCGCTACATCCTGGACGGCATGAACGCCGAGCGCCTGCTCATCGCCTCCGAGAGCATCGGCGACGCCAAGTGGTTCACGCAGAAGTCCGTCGCCTATGCCAAGGAGCGCGTGCTCTTCGGCCGGCCGATCGGCCAGAACCAGGGCGTGCAGTTCCCCATCGCCAAGGCCTATGCGCAGATGCGCGCGGCCGAGGCGCTGCTGCACAAGGGGCTCGAGAAGTTCGAGGCCGGCCTGCCCTGCGGCGAGGAGGCGAACACCGCCAAGATGCTCGCGGCCGATGCGGCCTGGGCGGCGGCCGAGGCCTGCGTGCAGACCCATGGCGGCTTCGGCTTCGCCGAGGAATACGACGTGGAGCGCAAGTTCCGCGAGGCGCGGCTCTACCAGGTGGCGCCGATCAGCACGAACCTGATCCTCAGCTATCTCGGCGAGCACGTGCTCGGCATGCCGCGCAGCTACTGAGGCCGGTGGATGGCGGCGGGCATGCCCGCCGCCGGCCGGTCAGACGGTCGCGGTGCAGATGATCTCGATGAGGTCCTTGCCCTCGAGCGCTACGCCGAGCACCGCGCGCATGGGCGGGTTGGACGCATCCACCCACTCGTCCCAGGCCTTGTTGAGCGCGGGCTTGGCGGACATGTCGGCGCAATAGCAGATCGCGGTCAGGATCTTCGCCTTGGAGCTGCCGGCCTCGGCGAGGTTCTTGTCGATGCTGGCAAGCGCGCCCTTCACCTGGACGTACATGTCGTCGGACTTGTCGGGCGAGGTCGTGACGGTGGTGACGATGCCGTTGTGGACGACGCCCTTGCTGCGCGAGGCGATGGAGCCGGGGATGCGGGTGATCATGCGAGAATCCTGTGAGATGAAAGCGCGATCCTCCGCGATGCGACGCGAGATGGCCAGTGCGCGCGCTTAACGCTTCGGGACAGCGATGGCATGCTGCGCCGATAAACACGAAACGCTTTAGGGAAGGCCCACCCGCCGATGAACAAACCTCTTTCCGGCCTCCTCGTCGTGGCGATGGAACAGGCCGTGGCCGCGCCGCTCTGCTCCATGAAGCTGGCCGATGCCGGCGCGCGCGTGATCAAGATCGAGCGCGCCGAGGGCGATTTCGCCCGCGGCTACGACGCCGCCTGCAAGGGCCTCTCGACCTATTTCGTCTGGCTGAATCGCGGCAAGGAAAGCCTCTGCCTCGACATCAAGAATCCGGCCGACAAGGCGCTGCTGGCGAGCCTGCTGTCCAAGGCCGACGTCTTCATCCAGAACCTCGCCCCCGGCGCCATGGGGCGCGCGGGCTTCGGCGCGAAGGAGCTGCGCGAGAAGCATCCGCGCCTCATCACCGTCGATATCAGCGGCTATGGCGAGGACGGCGAATACGCCAGCATGAAGGCCTATGACCTGCTGGTTCAGGCCGAGAGCGGCCTCGCCTCGGTGACCGGCCGTCCGGAAGGACCGGGGCGCGTGGGCGTCTCCGCCTGCGACATCGCCTGCGGGATGAACGCGCATGCCGCCATCCTGGAAGCGCTGATCGAGCGCGGCATCACCGGCAAGGGCAAGGGCATCGGCGTCAGCCTCTTCGACGGCATGGCCGACTGGATGAACGTGCCGCTGCTCTACCTCGAGGGCACGGGCAAGGAGCCGCAGCGCATCGGCCTCGCGCATCCCTCGCTCTGCCCCTATGGCGCCTTCGAGACCAAGGACGGCGCGCTGATCCTCATCTCCATCCAGAACGAGCGCGAATGGGCGCTCTTCGCCGAGCACTTCCTGCAGGAGAAGGAGCTCATCACGCGCGAGGGCTTCCGGCTCAACGTGCAGCGCGTGGCGAACCGGCCGGAAGTGGACGCGCATATCGGCGGCGTCTTCGGCTCGCTCACCCGGCAGGACTGCGTCGAACGTCTGACGAAGGCGAATACGGCCTATGGCTTCGTGAACGACGTGCACGGGCTGTCGAGCCACAAGGCGCTGCGGCGGATGCAGGTGGCGACCGAGAAGGGTCCGGTCGAGATCGTGGCGCCCGCCGCGCGCTTCAGTGACGGGACACGGGAATACGGCGCGGTGCCGGCGCTGGGCGCGCATACCGCGTCCATCCGCGCGGAATTCGCGGGCGGCTGAAGTTAGCCCTCAGGCCGCCAGGGCCGCGACGAAAGCGCGGTCCCGTCCGGCGGCCTTGGCGGCGTAGAGCGCCTCGTCCGCGCGATGCATCGCGGCCTCGAGTGCGGCCACGCCCTCTCCCTCGATCGTCGCGAGGCCGGCCGAGAGGGTCAGCAGGCGATCGGGCGCGCCCGGATGCGGCACGCCCTCGCGGATGGCGGTCCGCAGGCGCTCCACCAGCGGCAGGGCCGATTCCAGGTCGACACCCGGCAGGATCATGGCGAATTCCTCGCCGCCGATCCGCCCCAGCACGTCCTGCTCGCGCATCGCCGGGCGCGTGGCCTGGGCGACGCCGCGCAGCGCCGCATCGCCGGCCGCATGCCCCCAGCCGTCATTGATGGATTTGAAGTGGTCGATGTCGAGCAGCGCGACGACCACGGGGACGCGGCGTTGGCGGCTCGCCTGGACGGCCGCGAGAGCCCGCGCGCCGAAGCCGGCGCGGTTCGGCAGGCCGGTCAGCGGATCATGCTCGGCCGCGGCCGCGAGCTGGGCTTCCAGCCCGTCGCGCAGGCGCAGCGAGCGCATGAGCATCAGGAAGAACAGCGGCACCAGGATGTCGGCGCCCAGCCAGAACCAGTCGAGCAGGCGGGCCTGCTCGCCGGGGCGGAAAATGACCTCGACCATCGCCCCCACGACGTCCATGACGCCGAGCGAGACCATGAGCACCACCCCCGCCATGGCGAGGATGCGGCGGTCCGGCTTGCCGCGATGGAGAACGGCATACCGCCAGGACAGGCGTGCAGCCTGCAGGCAAAGCAGCGCGATGACCGCGCTGAACAGCGGAAACACGAAGTCCTTGGCGAGCATGCCTGTATCGATCCGCCCTGATGTTGCGCGCCCACGGAGACGACGGGGCCGGCCGCAAGGTCGCCCGCCCGCGAAGCCCCGGCAAGGCGGATTGCGGCGCCTTCTCCGCACGGCCATGCTGCGGGCGCGATGAACATCCTCTCGATTCAGTCCTGGGTCGCCTACGGGCATGTCGGCAACGCCTCGGCGATGTTTCCGCTGCAGCGTCTCGGCGCCGAGGTCTGGGCGGTGAACACCGTGCAGTTCAGCAACCACACCGGCTACGGCGCCTGGCGCGGCCAGGTCTTCGGCGCGCAGCTGGTGCGCGACTGCGTCCAGGGCATCGCCGAGCGCGGCGCGCTGCCGCGCTGCGACGCGGTGCTGACCGGCTATATGGGCGATGCGGAGATCGGCGAGGCCATCGTGGAGGCCGTCGCGCAGGTGAAGGCGGCCAATCCCGCGGCCCTGTGGTGCTGCGACCCGGTGCTGGGCGACGACGATCGCGGGATGTATGTGCGCCCGGGCATCCCGGATTTCTTCCGCGACCGCGCCTTGCCGCTGGCCGATATCGCCACCCCCAACCGCTTCGAACTGGAATGGCTGACGGGACGCAGGATCACCACGCTGGAAGAGGCCAAGGCGGCCGTCACCGCGCTCCAGGCGATGGGTCCGCGCTGCGTGCTGCTGACGAGCCTCATCCTGCCCGAGATGGGCGGCCAGGGCATGGGCATGCTGGCCGCCGAGGGCGGGCGCTTCTTCCAAGTCACGACGCCGCAGCTGCCGATCAGCGTGAACGGCGCGGGCGATGCCATCGCGGCCCTCTTTCTCTTCCACCGGATGAAGACGGGCTCGGCGCAGGAGGCCCTTTCGCGCGCCTGCTCCTCCATCTTCGGGCTGCTGCGCCGCACTGCCGAGGCGGGCTCGCGCGAGATCCTGACCGTCGAGGCG